>JAKLDO010000179.1 GCA_022703485.1 bacterium | reverse complement strand
TTTTTGCTCTTTTCATCTTTTTCAAAATGTTTTCCGTCTGTAAGCGTTCTTACGACAGCGTTCACCCTGACATAAAGATCGGTGCTTTCATCGCTCGGGCCTGAGATTATGAGCGGAGTTCTCGCTTCATCGATAAGTATCGAGTCGACCTCGTCAACTATTCCGTATCTGAGCTCTCTCTGGACATAATGCGAAATATCGTATTTCATGTTGTCCCTGAGATAGTCGAACCCGAACTCGCTGTTTGTTCCGTATGTTATGTCGCATCCGTAGGCCGCTCTGCGTTCTTTTGTCCCCATTCCGTTGAGGATCGTTCCGACCGAAAGTCCGAGAAATCTGTATATCTGCCCCATCCATTCAGCGTCTCGTGATGCAAGATAGTCGTTCACTGTTACGAGATGGGCGCCTCTGCCTTCAAGGGCGTTCAGGTACATTGCAAGTGTCGCGACAAGGGTTTTACCTTCTCCTGTCTTCATTTCGGCGATCTTTCCCTGATGGAGAACTATTCCGCCTATCATCTGGACATCGTAATGCCTCATGTGAAGAACTCTGGAGGAGGCTTCTCTTACAACTGCAAACGCTTCAGGAAGTATGTGATTAAGCGTTGCGCCGTTGGCAAGCCGTTGTCTGAACTCAGCCGTTTTCTGTTTAAGCTCGTCGTTGCTCAGAGGTTTTATTGAACTTTCAAGGTCGTTTATTCTTGTCACGACCGGAGCTATCGATTTAAGATAACGGTCATTTTCTGTTCCGAAGATCTTTTTTACGAAATATTTGAACATTCAGGGACTCCGCAAATTGGGAACAATGATAAAATTAAAGCTTGAAAAGGCCGCCGAGCTTGGTCTTCGCGTCGATCTCTTCGCTTCCATCCTCACCTTCATCTTTTACGAATTCGAAAGATGAACAGAAATTGGACTTGTCTCTTTCTCTGATGAACGACCTCGAGTCTTCACGGCATTCATTGGTATAGCTTTCATCATGGAATTTACAGTTCATGCAGCAGTGCAGATCGGCATAGCAGTGCGGGCACACATCCTGCCTTCCGACCTTTCCTCTGATGTCCTCGAGCTCTTCATCAAGTGATTTCTTGCAGTTGTGACAAATGTAGACCGCCATGCCATCCTCCATAAAAATAAGTCCGGACATAATATAATTGCAGTGCTTTAAAAATCAAGGCGTTGTACGGTTTAATTGATGCCGGCGTTTTTGAAAATGTGTTCTCTCATCGTCTGAGTGCAGTATGCTGTCGTGACATGGCCGAGTTCTGTTATGTTTACGGTGTGGCCTTCATAGCATCTGATGTGAACGGAAAGATCGACGAACTGGTCGTATCTGCCAAGGAGAGGGAATACATTTTTATCAGGAATTTTCATGAACGGTTCTTCAAAGTTCATGATATCTTTCATTTTTTCAGGATTTTCGTGAACTGCTGCGGAGACTATCTGAGAAAATACCGAATCAAAGAAAAGTCTGTCCATCGCCGACCCTGCGAGAAGGGGAATATATGTGTCCGCAGTGTTGAAAAATGCTCTGTGAAGGTTTGTGACAAACCCTCCGAAGCTTATCCCTGAAACAATGACAGGTTTTGTAACTTTTCTTTTTAATTGAGACATTATGTTTTCAACGAGAACGGGCATGACTGCGATCGCTATGATGAACTGCCTGAGGTCTCCTGCTCTGCTTCTGTATTCTTTGAGAGGGACAGTGTGAAGAGGGGAGGCGAGTGCGATAAGGTTGGCTTTGACGGGAGTTGCGGTGTTAAGAAAAATGTTGAAAAAAGTGTTTCTGGCGAACCTCCTGAATTTAAAGGGCTTTTCGCTGTTGCCGTGGTGATATATAATTGTCGGGAAATCATTTCCGAGCCACCGGACCACTTTAAAAGCCGGTCTGAATGTGCCGTACGGGGTCACAGTTTCGGCATCATAATGTCCGGCACCGTTTATATCGGGAACTTTCAGTTCAATGGTTTTCATAAGTTCCTGAAAAGAGGGGCTTTCAATGTTTCTGCTGAAAAGCCGCCTTCTGCCGGCGACGAGCTTCATGATCTTTACGACCGACCTGTCTATTAAAATGTGAATGTTCATCCTTTCCTCTCCGTATATTTCAACATGTATTTCATATATTCCACCCGGTAAAGTCAAGACATTCAGTTTTTTCTTGACTTTCCAGTTCCGAATAT
>JAKLDO010000178.1 GCA_022703485.1 bacterium | reverse complement strand
CTCCACAGCCCTGATAACATTCAGTTCATAGCCATTATCCCGGGCAGTTTTGATTATTGCTTTAACATCTTTAGGGAAGCATGATCCACCATATCCGGCGCCCGGATACAGGAATTTATTCCCTATTCTTGAATCGCTTCCGATACCTTTTCTGACCTGGTTTATGTCAGCGCCCAGCAGATCGCACAGGTTGGCGATCTCATTAATGAAACTGATACGTGTGGCCAGCATCGCATTGGCTGCATATTTCGTGATTTCGGCTGAAGCTATGTCCATGAAATAGATCGGGTGGTTATTGAGCACGAAGGTCATATAGAGCCTTTTCATAATTTCCCCGGTCTTTTCATTGTCGACCCCGATAACTATTCTTTCAGGCCTGAGAAAATCCTCCACAGCAGCACCCTCTTTTAGGAATTCCGGGTTCGATGCCATATCGAATGTCAGACTGCTTTTCCTGTTATAGAGTTCTTCGGTTATAACTTTTCTGACCTTTTCAGAAGTACCTACAGGTACAGTGCTTTTTATCACTATAACCATATAACCGGTCATCGATCTGCCTATTTCCCGGGCTGCCGAAAGAATATCTGTCAGGTCTGCGCTTCCGTCGCTTCCCGACGGAGTTCCGACAGCAAGAAACACAACTTCTGCATCCCTTATGCCTTCAGCGATGTCAGATGAGAAGCTTAGCCTTTTTTTCTCAGTGTTTTTCCTTATCATGACCTCAAGCCCGGGTTCATAGATAGGAGTGGCACCGTCCTTCAATTGCTGGATCTTTTTCCTGTCGTTGTCGATACATGTGACTGTTACGCCGCTCTCAGCAAAACATGTCCCTGTAACCAGTCCTACATATCCGGTTCCTATTACGGCTATCTTCATCTGTCAAGATTATTTCAGGTAATATTCAATGAATGCAAAGATAATAGTTCACCTGAGATTGCGAAACAGGCAAAGACATCTGAAAATCTTACAATTATTGTGGCAAATTTCAAATATATACCTATCTTTGCACACTATTTTTATCAAAATAATGTCTAACTTATTAATTATTAGAACTTTTAAATTCAAATTATGAGTGAAAGCAAGAAGAAAACGACCAAAAAAGAGGTCGTTGAGAAAAACACTGAAGACGTTGTCAAACCAGTAAGGAAAATTAAAGTAAAAGAAACAAAGGAAAAACTTATTGAGGAGGCATTGGAAGAGATTGAGATACCTGAGCAGGAGGTAACTGAAGTCAGAGCGAAAGCTCCTAAAAAGGTTGAAGATAAACCTGAAGTTAGTTTAGAAACTCCGGAATCCGTATCAGATTTCTCTGTAGAAACAGGTTCTGTTGAAGCGGATTCTGCAGAGAGCAAGCCGAAGAAAGTCAGAAGCGAAAAAACGGCTGACACCAGGCCGCAGATTAACGTCACAACTGCAAATGAAGATTTTGACTGGTCAGCTTTTGAAAGTGACGAATTGAAGAATTCCCCGAAACACAAGGAGTATGAAGCCATGTATGATGAAACACTGTCGACTGTAGCAGTTGATGAGGTGGTTCAGGGTACTGTAATTCAGATGACTTCGAGGGAAGTTGTTATCAATATCGGGTACAAATCGGAAGGTGTTGTGAGCCTTAATGAGTTCCGCTACAACCCGAATCTGAAGGTGGGCGATAAAGTTGAAGTCTATGTTGAAAGCCAGGAAGATAAAAAAGGTCAGCTTCTGCTGTCACATAAAAAGGCACGGGCAATAAATTCATGGGACCGTGTCAATGCTTCACTCGAAAAAGACGAAATAATTACAGGTTATATAAAATGCCGTACAAAAGGCGGTATGATCGTAGATGTATTCGGTATCGAGGCTTTCCTCCCCGGATCGCAGATCGATGTCAAACCAATACGCGACTACGATGTTTTTGTAGGTAAAACGATGGAATTCAAGGTTGTGAAGATAAACCAGGAATTCAAGAATGTCGTCGTGTCACATAAAGCGCTTATAGAGGCTGAACTTGAGCAGCAGAAGAAAGAGATAATTGCCAAACTTGAAAAAGGACAGGTTCTGGAAGGTACTGTCAAGAATATTACTTCATATGGAGTATTTATTGATCTTGGCGGTGTCGACGGACTTATTCATATAACAGATCTCTCATGGGGCAGGGTAAATCATCCTGAAGAGATAGTACAGCTTGATCAGAAACTGAATGTTGTTATCCTCGATTTTGATGATGATAAAA
>JAKLDO010000177.1 GCA_022703485.1 bacterium | reverse complement strand
ACCAAAGAGGTTGTTTTTATTAAAGTTTTTTCTTAACTTTCTGTTCTTTTTATTTTGAAATCGAACGGGTTAGGTAAATATTAGCGGGGGAAGATCACATGAATTGTAAATTTGCTGTTTTATTGTTCGCATTTTTCCTAATTATCTCAGGGTGCGGTACAGAGGATGAAAGCGACACCGGTGACACCGGCAACACAGGGAACACCGGTAACACAGGTAACACCGGAGATACAGGCAATTCCGGCGATACAGGTGATACCGGCGACAGCGGAAATACTGCTGATACCGGAGATACGGCTGATACAGGGGACACTGAACCTGAATGCATCTGCGGCGAGGATGCCGAAGATGATGACAAAGACGGCATTACAAATGGTGATGAAGGTTGTAATGATACCGATGGAGACAATGTCCCTGACTGTGCAGACAGTGATTCCGACGGTGACGGATATTCCGACAATGATGAATGCGGCGGTTCAGAATGTAAGGATACTGATGGTGATGGCATTCCTGATTATATTGACAGGGACAGCGACAATGACGGACTGAAGGATAAAAAAGAGAAAGAGGCTGGTACCGATCCTTACAACAAGGATACTGACGGCGACGGAAGCGACGACCTCGCTGAAATAACATACGGTTCAAGCCCTACTGATGATAAAGACAAGATACCTGACGGCATTTTCTATGTCGTTCTTCCATATAACGCTCCTGACGATGTTTCAAGGACTCTGGAGTTCGACACGAATATCAGTGCGATAGACATTTTCATAATGTTTGACAATTCTCAGTCGATGACCGAAGAGATAGACAAGCTTAAAGTCGAGGTGCAGACTGAAATAATAGACAAAATAGCTGAAGAGTTCACAGAGCCTGATTTTGCGGCATACGGTCTCGCTTCGATGCCGTACCTTCTGAGACAGCCTGTCACTACGGACAGCGAACTGGTTAAAGATGCCCTGGATGCAATAACTTACGACGGGAAGGCGAATGAGCTTCATTACGATTCTCTTTATCAGGCTTCGGTCGGTGACGGTTTTGCAAGCGCTGTAAGATACTGCACTAACGGAAAGTGCGGATCGTGGTACGGTGTTCCTTATAACGATGATATCATCAACTGGCCTGCAATGGACTGCTCATCGGAGCTCGGTCATTTAGGCGGAGGCTGTTTCCGTTACAATTCAATGCCCATATTCATAATGATAACCGATGAAAAATTGCAGTGGTGTCCTCCTGAAACTGCGCTCGTGGCTGATCAGCAGTGCGGATGGGCAAATGGACAGCCTGTCGGAAAGACAGTCGATGAAGCTATCGCTGTCATGAACGGAATAGGTGCAAAATTTATAGGAATAGATTCAGGTTTCTTCTGTGATGAAGAGAACCTCAACTGTGAAATAACCAATGATTCAAAGCCCGGATTTGACCTTATCGCTGAGCAGACAGGTTCCCTTGATGCAACCGGCGGTAATTTCAATTCGCATACCGGAAGCTGGACAGGAGAGGGAATAAGCGTCCAGATAACGCAGGCGATACTGGACCTTACGACCTATATAGACATGGATGTCTCTACCAAAAGCTATTCAGAGGAGTTCTGTGAAAGTGATACGGCCATGAGCGCAGGCAAGTTCGTGAAAAGCTCAAAAACCGTATCGGCCGTTCCGGAAGACGGTGTGGAAGGAAAGGATGACACGACCTTCTTTTCTGTAAAGCAGGGGACAGTAGTGACCTTTGATGTCCGTTTCTACAATGATTTCTGTGAAAATAATAATGCGGAACCAGCTGTTTATAAGGCATATGTGACTGTAACAGGTAACGGATCATACCTCAGTTCAAGGCTTGTGACGGTAATAGTTCCTGAAAACGACCAGAAGTAGGAGGTCGAAATGAAAAGAGTTATGTTTTTAATTATGTCGGCAGTGTTTTTTACAACAGGGATAAGTGCTGAACAATCCAAAATAGCAGTCATCACTGATTTCGTAGGTGATATGCTTCCGGCAAGCGGTACATGTTCCGGACTGGGAATGCCGAGAGGTATCTGCATAAACAATGCCGGAAAGGCTTTTTACAGTATTTATCCTGATGAATATGATGCCCTTGTTTTCATGACTACAAAAGCCCTTTCCGGGATGAACGATCCGAAGCAGGCCTATGTTACAAAAGCTGATATAAAGGGAATAAATTATACATCCCCGCTTGGAAACCCGGGGCAGGTGGGTTCAGCCGGAAGATTGATGGTCGCGGCAGTCGTAGGTTCTCTTGCAAGTCTTCCTGATGACCCGCTGGCGACATTCACCACTGTTCCTGTTGCAGGCGTTGAAGTTCTGGCACATGAGATAGCCCACAGGTGGCTTGCATATGTTGATATCGATCTCGGTGACGGATCGGGAAAA
>JAKLDO010000176.1 GCA_022703485.1 bacterium | reverse complement strand
CGGGACAGATGGCGTATGATCTTCAGAACACGACATATCCTGTGTTCCTGAGCTGTGCATGTCAGGCCGGTCAGTTCGAGTCGCCTTTCATCTATGAATATGTCAACAGCAAAGGTGAAACTGTTAAAAAGGAGTTCAAGACCGATTCAGCGGGTGAAATGCTTGTAAATGCACCTGACGGCGGAGCTGTGGCATATCTGGGTAACACCATCACCGGTCTTGGAATAGCAGGCGGAAGCCAGTTCATTGATGAAATGCTGCGCTCGATTTTCATGACACCTAGCTCAGTCCTTGGTGACAGTTACCTCTTTGCCCATTCCGCACTGAAAAAATCAGATACATTCCAGGCTCCTGTTCCGCTTGTGCCCGCAGTTCCGGTGGTTGATGAAGACAGCTGGAGATGGACCAAAAAGGCAGTAGTCCTGCTGGGTTCTCCGCTTCTTACTGTCTGGCGCGATGCATTTCCTCAGGTTCAGGCGGATATAGCTGTTTCTTATAAAAAAGTTCTTAACGGTCATACGGTTTCATTCAGCATTCCTCAGGAACTTGCAAGTTTTAACATTAAAATACAGGCGGGAGAAAGTGTTTTTTCACTCGATAAGGTAACGCCGGGTGATTATTCCGTCAATATCGAAGGAAGTTTCAGTTATGTTCTTTTCGGGGCTTCGAAGGAAGGTTCACAGTTCTTCTTCAAAAAAGCGGATATTTATTAACCAAAAATATTGAATATCAGACCAGTTTAAATTACTATCGTTCACCTTTTGTTTTTAGTTTTATCCTGTATCGGGAGGGATCAATGGTTTTCAGAGTTGAAGTGGGTTTGAGAAAGGACATCAGGGACCCTGAAGGTTTGACATATTTGAGGCGGATCCGAAATGACCTCGGAATTGAAACTGTGACTGATGTAAGAGTGCTCAAAGTCTATCTGATCGACACGGTGATCGAGGACCGTGAGAAGATAGCCGGATTTGCACATGAAGTGCTTGCCGACCCTGTCATTGAAGTTTTTGAGACAGGCGAGGTCCTTGCAGACAACTACAACTTTGACTGGGTGATAGAGACAGGATTTCTGCCCGGTGTCACTGACAACGAAGGAAAAACGGCTCTGTGGGGCATGAAAACATATTTCGGCACAATAGACAGTTCCGACATGGTATTCTCAGGCAGAAAATACCTCATAACAGGCACACTTGACAGAGGCACGGCTGAAACGGTTGCATCAAAACTTCTCGCGAACGGTCTTATTCAGAGGTATTCTGTCATATCTGCAAAGGACTGGGCGGCAGGAAAAAGGAACGGCAACAATGTTCCGAGAGTCAAGGGAAAGGCTGAGCCTGTAGTTGAAACGGTCTCTCTGGATGTAAGCGATGTGGAGCTTATGGAGATATCGAGATCGAAAGTTCTTGCCCTGAGCCTTGAAGAGATGAAAGCAGTTAGAGATTATTTCAGAAGAAAGGAAGTGCTTGAATTCAGAAAAGAGCTCGGATTCCCGAAAAAGGCTACCGACTGTGAAATAGAAGTGATAGCCCAGACATGGAGCGAGCACTGCAAGCACAAGATCTTCGCCGCAGACATAAAATATACCGACAAAGTTAAAGGGAGCGAACTTCAGATAAAGTCGCTTTACAAGTCGTACATAAAAAAAGTCACCAATGAGCTCCGTGAAAGCAAGCCATGGATAAAATCGGTCTTTGATGACAATGCAGGCATAATCCAGATAGACGATGAAACTCTTTTCGCAATGAAGGTCGAGACACACAATTCGCCCAGTGCGCTTGACCCTTACGGCGGTGCACTGACAGGCATTGTCGGTGTCAACAGGGACATCATCGGTTGCGGAATGGGAGCGAAACCCATACTTAACACAGATGTTTTCTGCTTTGCAAGCCCTTATTACAAAGGTGCTCTGCCGGGTGCGAACCTTATGCATCCCGCGAGAATATTCAGAGGTGTGCACAGAGGTGTCAAGGATGGCGGAAATGAAAGCGGCATTCCGGTGGTGAACGGTTCCATATATTTTGATAACAGATTCATCGGCAAGCCTCTCGTGTTCTGCGGAACAGGCGGTTTGATGCCTGCTGAACTTAACGGCAGACCGGCTTTCCAGAAATCGGCAGAGAAAGGCGATCTGATCGTTATGTCAGGCGGCAGAGTGGGCAAGGACGGGATACACGGCGCGACATTCAGCAGTGAAGAGCTCCATGAAGGAAGCCCCGTCACAGCCGTCCAGATAGGGGATGCAATAGTTCAGAAAAGAATGCTCGATTTCATACTCGAGGCAAGAGACCGGAACCTGTTCCATGCAATAACCGATAACGGTGCAGGCGGGCTGAGCTCAAGCGTAGGTGAAATGGCACGCGATACAGGCGGTGCGGTCATAAATCTTGAAAAAGTG
>JAKLDO010000175.1 GCA_022703485.1 bacterium | reverse complement strand
AACTCTTTTTTCTCCTGCAAAATTCTCATGATACAGAGCAACTTTATCACTCTTTCCATTCAGACAAACCCTGTCTGAACAATACCAGCCAATGTTGATAAAACCTTTTTCCTTGTACTCCAGCTCTTCTTCAGCAAGAGACCAATTGAAGTTTAGCAGCCTTTTATTGTAAGAACCTATGTTTGACATTTGTTGATTATGCTCAGTTTGAGTTGTGTCAAGATACCAAAAGTAAGTGATTTTTTCATTTGATTTTCTGGTGAGTTAATTATTAACTTCTCCGGGCCTATCCATAAATTCAAACAGTCCCGAGCCGAAACCTGCCGGAAGAGTGGCGGCAATGGCTGATTTGTTTGCCGGAAGACTGATGTTCAGGTTATCCGGCATGACAGACCTCTTTTTCTTTATCTAACGGCTGATAAATCCGATTACCATTTTCAATGGCGTCTTAATTGAAAAAAATCCAGTAAAAAAAAGCCTTGAGCAGGAAACTCAAGGCTTAATCTGATTTTGCGGTGCGGACGGGACTCGAACCCGCGACCCCCGGCGTGACAGGCCGATATTCTAACCAACTGAACTACCGCACCAATAATTTCAATCAACTCTGGCGATATTCTAATCCCGAAACTTCGGGAAACTACCGCACCAATAATTTCAATCAACTCTGGCGATATTCTAATCCCGAAACTTCGGGAAACTACCGCACCAGTTTAAAATCGCGATGCAAAAATAAAGGTTTTTTTGATTAGTCAAAATTTTATTCAGGGAAAATCCACGAGGAAAAATCTTCGTGGTAAATAATAATCTGAATATCACTTCTTTACTCCTGTAATATCTGTGTCTGTACCATTTGTCTCAATAACATCAATAATCCGGTTAAAAAGCATCCCTGCTACCCTGGAGGCAAATTTACTGTTGGGATGAGAGTCGATGGAAGATGTTGAATATTCATCCTTTAGATACAATCCTCCTTCGGTTTCGAGCTCATAAAAATCCCACAGATGAATATTGTCACCAGGCATGTCCCATTCCTCCCGGACCCAGGTAAAAAATTCCCTTGCCCTGATTGCTTCATCCTCAGTTGTGGCCCCTTTTGCAAGCGCTGCTCCTGTCCAGACAATGAATTTTGTTTCGGGAAAAGAAAGAAGCTTGTCTCTCAGGGCGTTATATTGAAGTTTATAATTTGACAAAGATTTAAGATCTGAATCGATATCAGCAGTGTCATTGTCAGCCTGGATTCTGCCTACCGGGAAGCAATGCTTAAAGATTATGACCTGGTAATCCTTTGTCAGTATCTCAAGGGTGGGCTCTTCCATATAATGTTGATTTCCACTGTTTTTTACCCAGATGTTGTAATAGTCGAAAGGGTAGTTGTGCCACCCGTACGGAGAAGCTTTGGGAAAAATTTTCTGGGTTATTTTGTAATTTCTATTATGCTCCTGATTATACTCCTTGAATAGTATCGGCAGTTTTGCCTGACCGAGAGTTTCTGCCAGCCCGGGACTGATCTTTCTTACAACTCTTGTGACTAATGACGGTTTCTCTCCCTGCCATATAACACCGCCAGTGCTGTGATGCAAAAAAATTATGTTCATTTCGGATTTCTTTTCATTGTCATTGCACGAAAATAATGCAAACGTGGTAATTATAAGAAGGTAGACCAAATATCTGGATTTCATGTCCGTCATGCTTAAAATTCAGGATCTTACAACTTAATTAACAAACTTCATAAAAAATTGTTGCAGGACTGCCAGTCACACGGCAGACTTACCGGATGAAAAGAAGCTGAAATTTACACTTCCATAATTCCTGTGCTCAAAGAATCTTTCATGGTCTTTAAAACTGAGTGCCCTGGGGTGCTCGAGAATGAAGAATCCGGTTTCTTTCATTACCCCTGAACTGATTACCAGATCAGGTATGCTGTCAAGCCACTCAAGATCATAGGGAGGATCGGCAAACACGATGTCATATGCAAGCCTGCATGTTTTGAGAAAGGCTTTCACATCGATATGAACAGGCCTGATATTTGTGAGTCCTATTTTTTGAATGTTTTGCTTAATTCCTGCAATATGCTTCTGATCCTTTTCAATCATGTGTACCACATCAACTCCCCTTGATGCGAATTCAAATCCGATTGCTCCTGTACCCGAGAAGAGGTCAAGCACGCTTATTGATTCAAAATCCACCCTGTTATTAAGGATGCTGAAAAGACTCTCCCTGGCAAAATCAGTCGTCGGCCTGGCTTTAAGTCCGGCAACCGGGGAGATAATCCTGCCTTTATATTTTCCGCCTATTATTCGCAATTCACCGCACTGAAAAGTAACAGAAACCTGTGAAGCTCCGCTTCGCTTAGCACATAGCTGAAAGTGTAGTTTCCCTGGGGCATGGCAAAGCGGATATCTGACAGATAAGCCGACAAAC
>JAKLDO010000174.1 GCA_022703485.1 bacterium | reverse complement strand
TTTTAAAAAATAAGGGGAAATATACTGTTTTGGTAATAATTCAAAGGGTCAGCTTGGTGACGGCACGACGGAAATGAGGCTTGTTCCTGTAAAAGTTGATTCTGATATGGTTTTCAAGTCGGTTTCAGCAGGGTTTGAGCATAGCTGTGCAGTGGATGAAGCGGGAGATGCCTACTGCTGGGGAAGCAATATAACCGGACAGCTCGGTAACGGGACAAAAGAGGACAGCCAGATCCCTGTCAAAGTCGTTTTTGATGCAGGAATAAAGATAAAATCAATAAGTTGTGGTCACAGACACACATGCGCTCTTGATGAAGACGGAAAAGTTTACTGCTGGGGCTGGAATCAGGATGGACAGCTTGGCAACGGGAGCTACGATGATTCAAGTATTCCTGTTGAGATAAGGACAAAAGAGTAAAAACAATTCCATTAATCTTTCTGTTTTGACATTTCAATTTAATACCGATACAATCGGCGCGTCCTATTGGAGGTTGACATGAGATATTTCCTTGTTGTTTTTATTGTTCTGGTGAACACAGTGCTTGCCGCCGATGATGCGGGATGGAACCTTGTTGATGATTCAGAAAGGCTGAAGCTTTACAACCGCGAAGTTCCGGGCTCCAAAATAAAGGAAGTTAAAGC
The DNA here is from genome assembly GCA_022703485.1 of bacterium. Classification (GTDB taxonomy): domain Bacteria; phylum UBP6; class UBA1177; order UBA1177; family UBA1177; genus JAKLDO01. Next base: position 1,783 of record JAKLDO010000174.1, on the reverse strand, counting down.
GGTCGCAAAGGTAACAGGCACTACAAAAGAGGCTCTTGCCATAATGTTCGACAGGCTCAGCCACCCGAAAGTGTTCAAATACATCGTTCACTCCGAAGTCCTTAAAAAAGACGCGGTGTGCGACTGGTCATACAATGTTATTGATGCTCCGATGGCTTCAGACAGGGACTATCTTGTCAAATCATGCGAAGTTAAGAACGCCGACGGCTCGGTCTCTGTAACATGGGAACCTTTCACGGATGCAGGATACCCTGAAAAAGACGGCAAAGTAAGGGTCGTCGTGAACAAAGGATACTGGAAATTCACTCAGAAGCCAGGTGATGAGCTCGAAATAGAATACTACATCTATACCGATCCTGCAGGCGATCTGCCTCTGTGGGTGAAGAACCTCGCAAATAAAAAGGCTGTCCCCGACACGATATGGTGTCTCCATAACGAAATAGCAAAAAGACGCAAGGCCGCCGGAAAATAATCCATGTCACAAATGTCAGCAAGGGCCCGGACCCTCTCGATACAGATGGTCCACAGCGGGCTTGAAGGAGCGGTCTACGGTTTCATGATAATGGCAGAGGTCATCATGCGCCGCGAAATGGGTGCTTCACCTCTGATAATAGCGATATTCACGATGCTCGGTTCAGCGACGAACCTTTTCAGCATATATTTTTCCCACATACTTCTCAAATATCCTCATAAAATAAAGCTGATAATAGCTCTTGCCGCACTTGTCACAAGACTTCCGATGGTCCTTTTCTTCTTTTTTACGGGACCATTGTCACTCCTTATTCTAACCGGGCTTTACTATCTGGGCGATACATTCATCAAACCCGTTCAGAACATATATATGAAGATGAACTATGCTAAGACCGAGCTGGGGAAGATCTTTGCATACTCGATATCGGTCAATAAGATAATTTTCATAATAGCTGTCTATGCTTTCGGAATGTGGATGGATACCGACAGCACGATCTATATAGTCCTGTTCTCGATAGCAGGACTTGTGTCGTTCATTTCTTTCTGTCTGCTCGCTTTTGTCCCTGTCCATGAGTGGGTGAATGAGAAAATGTCGGAAGAGAAGATGGACCTTCTGATATTCCCCACTTTGATAGAGGTTTTTAAGAAGAACAGAAGATTTTTTGTCTATGAGGCGGCTTTTTTCATCTACGGCGGGGGGTTCATGGTCATTCTTCCTGCTGTTCCTATACTGCTTGTCGATCATCTTGACCTTGCATACAGCGTGATCTCTTTCGGAAGAGGCGTTCTTTCTGCTATAGTCATAATCGTTTTCATGCCGTTAATGGGAAAATTGTTCGACCGTGACCCGGTCTATGTCGGAGTGATGGCTTTTTTCATTCTTATCTTTCATCCTGCCGCAATGATGACGGCATATTTCGTCCCCGGCGATCTTGCAAAATGGTTCGTGTATCTTTCCTATATCTTTTTCGGTATCGGTATGGCGGCAGTCACACTGTGCTGGAACATAGGCCCGATGTATTTTGCAAACAGCAACAAAGAGATACCGCAAATGACATCGATCCATGTCACACTCACCGGAATAAGAGGCTTCATCTGGCCCGTCCTCGGGTACGGATTGATGAAAATCCACATAATGATCCCGTTTATCGCCGCAATACTCTTTTTTGCCGTCGCAGTCCTGATAATGAGATCGATCCTGGAAAAACCTGTCAGCACCGTTTAGCACAACAGCCATAATTGAACAATTGAACAACTGTTGAATTATAGTGTTTTGGATTTGACTCTGTTTTGAGATTCTGGTAACCTCGTT
>JAKLDO010000173.1:1325-2448 GCA_022703485.1 bacterium | reverse complement strand
GTTCTTCCGCGTCCGTGTAGATTTTATTACTCATACCCGTCAATTCGTTTCTGGAGTACCCAAGGACCCGGCACACAGTATCATTAAAGAACGTAAAGTTTCCGAAGAGGTCGGTTTCAAAATAGCCTTCCTTGATGTCCTCCAGAATCGTCCTGTACTTCTCTTCACTCTGACGCAGTTTATCTTCCGCTATTTTGCGATCCGTGATATTTCTCGCCTCACCTAAAATGGAAATCGGTTCATTATTTTCATTGCGTATAAAATTAAAGGAACATTCCCCCCATATCGTTTTACCTTCTTTAGTCCGGAATTCCAGTTCCAGTGTTCTATATTGAGAATCCAGAGAAGCCAGATTAAAGGCTTTCGGCATCCTATTGGTAATAAACTCCATGGCCTTTCTGACCGACTCGGGAGTAAGCAGTTGATCCAAAGGCAATATTTTTATTTCTTCAAACGAATATCCCGTGATTCTTTCCACGGACGGGCTGACATAGGTAATCTGCATGTTCATATCCATCATCCAGACCTGATCTTTCATGTGATCGGCCAGAAGACGGTATTTTTCCTCACTCGCTTTCAGAGATTCCTGAGCAAGTTTGCGGTCGGTGATATCCCGGGTTTCTCCCAAAAGAGATACCGGCTTTCCATTTTTATCGCGGATAAAATGCAGGCGGTTCTCGATCCATATTTTATGGCCGTCCTTGTGATAGGCTTCCAGTTCCATGATATAGTTCGTACCGGTAGTAGGAGGCTTGCTGTTCATCGCTTTCTCCAATTCTTTCATAAATGTTTCCACGACTTTCCTGTAGGAGTCTGCCGTAAAAAGTTGCCTCATTTTGATCTGTCTGATTTCATCCAGGGCATATCCGTATATTTTCTCCACGGAAGGACTGATGTAGATAAGGTTGAGGTTCAAATCCATAACCCAGACATGTTCCGAGATGTTGTCCGCCAACAGCCGGTAGAGCGCTTCACTTTCTCTCAGTGCCTCTTCCGCCTGCTTACGTTCGGTGATATCATGAACAATGCCTTTGAAACCCGTTGGTTTCCCCGAAGCATCCTTGATCAAGGATACGGAGGTTTCAATATATTTTTTATTTCCGTCTTTCCTGATGAGCTGCCA
>JAKLDO010000173.1:0-1315 GCA_022703485.1 bacterium | reverse complement strand
TTCCCCGAAGCATCCTTGATCAAGGATACGGAGGTTTCAATATATTTTTTATTTCCGTCTTTCCTGATGAGCTGCCAATCGAACGCTTTGGTCGATTCTCCCGTTTTATAGACCCTGTTGAAGGTCTCAAAAAGTTTTTTTGCATTTTCTTTGTCGGTAAATTGACGGTTATTCATTCCCCGCATTTCATCCGGAGCATATCCCAGAATCCGGCACATCGCCTTGTTGAAGAATGTAAAGTTGCCGGCAAGATCCACTTCATAGTATCCCTCTTCAATGGCTTCCAGAAGGGATCCGTATTGTTCTTCGTTTTCACTTGACTGTCTGTTTTGCTGTTCCATTTTTTCCTGTCTTCCTTACATGTGGAAATGGCGCCGATCAATGTCGGGTTCAGACCTTTATTCATTCATCATGAAAACGGTATATAAATAAAGGTTTTGTGTCAAAGAATAAAATTCCGGATACTTTCAGTTTTGGATATTGAAACGTATCATCCGATTGTTATTCAGAAAGACCACGATGACGCTATTTCCCCAATACCGTCAGAACGGTGAAACAATATACCTTGCATCAACATCGGCCTGTTCACACAAATGATCAAATTTTATATACCGTTTTGATATCCATCACGTTCTGACTGTTTTCCTGAATTCTCTGTGATTGAACGCCTCCAGCAGTTCCGTATCAGACATTTCATTGTACCCTTTCCAGCCGTTATGAAGAATACGCACCAGAAATTTGATGCTCTTTTCCTGCGACAAGCCATCCAAATCAGAATCTACCAGTTTTTTAATGATCTCCTCCCTGCTGATTTCATTTTTTGTCATAAACCTGTTCCTCCCTGATAAAAAATAAACCGGACATCACAACAGGATTTATTAATCAGTGCACGACAACTTCACGGAAGGTTGAATGGTTAAATAATTTACATCTATGATACTGGTTATATTAAGTTTAGCACGGCTTTTCTGAAAAATCCAGCAGCTGATCTAAATATTATCCCGCTCCTTGTTCAGAATATAGACGAACGCGATTTTAAGTGTGGCTTCAACAGCTTCCGGCTCGATATGCTCAACGTTGTCTTGAAGAGTGTGATAGACCATTCCGTCCCGGATTAAATTCGTCGGCATACCGATGAGCGTTGTCGCTTCTACGCCTGCTTTGGCAAATTCCGCCGCATCCGTGGCGCCGCCTCCGGGCGTTATTGCAAAGAGCCGCGTCCGGTATCCGAGTTGATCAGCCACTGCCTTGCACTCCCGGGCCATGTTTTTAGACAGACGAACGACGCTGTTGATATCTCTGGTGAGAAACTGGA
>JAKLDO010000172.1 GCA_022703485.1 bacterium | reverse complement strand
ATGCGTATCACCCATTATTATCTTAACCGCATCAAGTGAAGTTGCATACTTCCAGTTAAGCCACAGACCGCCTCTGTTTTCTGGAGGGGCAATACCGTCAGTCATACAGTCCCAGTCCCTTCTGTCAGTATTTATATTGTTGTCGGGATTGGTCCAGTGACCGCTGGTATCTTCATTAAGCACTTCTCCGCCTGTATCTTCTGTCCAGTTATAAAAACAGAGATCAAGCATATAGTCATTTCTTTTCGGATCCCATGGTCCTACAAATTTCTTTGCATCGTTCACACCGGCTCCGAAAGGATCGGCAATAAACGCAACCTTGTCCGGCTGTGCATATATCGCTTCTACCTGAGCACAGAAATTGTTAAGTGTTATCCTTGAACTCCTAAGTTCATCACAGTTAGTAAGAATATCTCCGCAGCCGAGGTTGACACCGCACATCGCATTAGCTTCAACATTACGGCACTGGTTATAGGCATTGTCGCAAAGAACGATAGCATAGTTTATATTAGCTTTAGCATCAGCACATGTGTAAATATAGTCGCTGTATGCGAAAGTGTTCATGCTCTCGGATGTGTCAATGAGATATGTGGTAAGCGGAATTTTTCTTGCAGTTGTTATCATGGCCGTGACATCATCAACAAGATTTTCATCAAGCTGAGAAGCTGAAAGCATACCGGGGATTAAAATGACCAGAACCAGAAAAATCCGCTTTATGGCGGAACTGAGTTTCTTTTGGATTAAATATTTCATTTTTACCCCCTGTCAAAGCATACAATTGAACCGACTGTTTTAGTCTTGCCGAGAAAATATTGAAAAACATTTTCTGTTGTCGTACTGCCGGCATCAGCCTTTCTATCTCCGTTTGGAAGATGAATGACCTCCCTTACATCGATCGTAATATCATAACAGGCACCGTCAGACGGAACAGAGAGAGAGGCAGGGAATCCGGGAGGAGTTACACCATTTCCGGCAAAAAATCTTGCGTGAGCACGGTACCCGAAAAGAGTCGGACGGCCTGAAGATCCGGGATTAATAGTGATGTCTCTGGGGTAATATTTAAAATCTGCCACGCCTGCCGGACCATGAACATAATAGTTCGGAGCGAACGCTATATCTTCTTTGATTGCTGTAAAAATCTCAGCACTTGCAATATTTACAGCAGAATCTGCAAAAAGCAGAAGCTTTCTTTCCTGAAGTGTCTTTCCTGTCTGATGGGTTGTTTCAGAAAGTCTTGCCATTGATGCGAGAGCAATTACAGCAAGGCTCATCGACATAAGGATGCTCATAAAAAGAGCAATTCCCTTTTTTTCACCATAAAGTTTTCCGAACATTTTTTCAAGCATGACGATTCCTCTTTAATATACTATCTCGGAAGCTCTCTTTAAATAATCAAAATTCCTTATATGAATCACTCTTCTGAAAACAAATGCTGTCTTATTGATATCATTAAGATCGTAGCACATATTTTCAAACGGACAGTACTGGACAGTTGTCGACATTCCGGCTGTAGCGATTTTTTTCTTTGTTCTATCAACATTAGAAACCAGAACAAAACCGACCCTGATCGCTTTTACCTCTTTGAGAGAATCCGGATAAAAAGAGACATCTATACTTGTCTCCCACTCTCTTCTCATTTTACCGGCGGCATCAATATACTCCCTGAGGAACTGAAGAACAAAAAACGGAATAGATATAGCACTGTTGGCAGTTGAATTAAAATTGATAATATTCTCTCCGGTTGTTGTATTATTAAGTCTCAGGAGTGTGTTTGTTCCGCTTTTAACATAATTAAGAACATAATTATTATTAGGACCTGTAATAAGGGTTCCTCTCGGAAAAGCAACCGGACAGGCTGTAGATAAAGGACTGCCGGCACTGTCAACAACAGCACTTGTTGCAACCTGATAAACTGTTTCACCGGAAACGGTTGTTTCAGTAATGGAAGCGACCGTCCCTCTGAATATTCCGCTATTAGACATAAGATTCACAGACAGTAATCCAGTATGAAAAGCTGCACTGCTGCTTTTTCTTACATTAAAAACACAAGCACCGGCACCTGAAGCATCAGAATAAAGCTGCGCAATGGGACCACCGTATGGAGATAAATACTGAAATGTAACAGAATCTTCACCATCACCGCCGGTTGAATTTAAAATTATTGTACCTGGAACTCCGACACCGGGTTCAAAATCACTGTATACATTATCAAGACCTAAAAGTCTGATTGAATTTGCTATACTGTCCACCATCTGGTCTCCGACAAGAACAACAGAACTTCTGATATTGGTAACTCTTTGAGCTTTAACAGAGTTTGTATACAATTTAAAAAAAGTACCTATCACGGCGATAGTAACAAAAATACCGACCATCAGCTCAATTATCGTGAATGCCTTGAAATTCCTGTGCATTTTTATCATAAAAACCTCCTTTAAGGAACTATGGCAACAGGTTTTACTATAGGAATATACAG
>JAKLDO010000171.1 GCA_022703485.1 bacterium | reverse complement strand
TGCAATCTGAACTGTACCGGTGATGTTGAATATTGCGGAGATGGTATCAAAAATGGTGTAGAACAGTGCGATAGCGGCATTGATAACGGTCAGACAACCTGTCCATACGGTGTAACGAGCTGTAAAGTATGTTCAACACAGTGCATCGAATCTGACGGTTTGACATCTTATTGCGGAAACAGCAAGACAGATTCTGTGAACGGAGAGGTGTGCGATCAAGGTTCGAATAATGGAAAGTACAAAACTCTTGCTCCGGGTTACTGTAATGCTGACTGTAAAGGTCAGGGTTCCGGCGGATATTGCGGTGATTCTATCAAACAGGCTTCATATGAAGAGTGCGATAAAGGTACATCGAATGGTAATATCTACTGCGATTACGGTCTTGCCAGTTGTACTGCCTGCACTTCACTATGCAAAAACACAATAGGTGTGGCAAGATACTGCGGTGACGGAGTAAAGCAGGATGAAGAAGTCTGTGACGACGGTACTCATAACGGCTCATACAGTGCTGCTTCACCCGGATACTGCAATACAGACTGTCAGGGCTACGGTGATGGCGGTTACTGTGGTGACGGTACGGTGGATATAGGAGAAGTGTGTGACGATGGTTCGCAGAATGGAGCAAACGGATATTGCAAGTCTGATTGTTCCGGCGATGTCGAATATTGTGGCGATGGGACAATCAATGGTACGGAAATATGCGATGACGGTGATAATAATGGGGCTGACGGATATTGCACAGCTGATTGTCTGCAAGTTTGCGGCGACGGAATAACCACTGGAACCGAAAAGTGTGATGATGGAATAAATAACGGGCAGCCCGGATACTGCGGTGCCGATTGTAATGAGGACGCAGATCTTTGCGGAAACGGCATCATTGATTCCGGTGAATTTTGTGATACGGAAGATATAGACTGCAGTGAAATGGAGCAGTTCAGTTCAGGAACAGTTGCGTGTCCGTCAGACTGTAGTGTTCCTGATTTTTCGGGCTGTGTCGGAAATCCGTCTTACTCCAGTCCTTTCTTTACTACTTCTCAGACATCCTGTTATAACAACACCTCTGTTATAGCTTGTCCTGCAGATGGTAATGCTTTTTATGGTCAGGAGCCGCAGTTCGGTTATGCCGGACAGTCTTTTACTGCAAATACGGATACTGTTTATGAGAGTGTTTCCGGACTTACATGGCAGAAGTCAACTCCTTCCACATATACCGGATGCACAGAAGGTGATCCTGCCGGTTCACAGTGTACCGTTTCAGAAGCCTGGGATTATTGCGATACGCTGGTGCTTGATACTTATGATGACTGGAGACTGCCCACTGTTTACGAAATCAATAATATCATGAACTTGGCAAAGGCTGATCCGCTGATTTTTACACAGTTTACAGATACAGTATCGTCATCATACTTTTCAGTGAATATGGTTTACTACAAAACATCAATGCTCGATGGAGCTGTCAGCGCTGCTGAAAAGGCTGAATCAGGATATGTAAAGTGCGTAAGAGGCGATTACCAGTTTCCGGATAGTGAAATTATTGTCGATGGCAATCTTATTGCAAACATTCTGGATCCTAATTCATTTGATGCGGTTTTCTGGCAGTATGACAGCACACAAACGGCGGCCGACTGGCAGGATGCTCTAAACTACTGCTCCAATGTGTCAGAGAACGGGTTATCAGGATTCAGACTTCCGACAATAGATGAACTTTTGTGGTTTATGTCAGAATCATCAAATTCGTATCCGGTACTTGTGGATTCGGGTTTATTCTGGACTTCAACGACGGTTCATGCAGATCCGTCAAAGGCTTACAGTGTTGATTTCGAAACCGGAAATGTCCAGACATCGGGAAAAACCGGTTCAGCTTTCGTTATCTGCGTAAAATAATGGTGGAATGATGAAAATCTCTTTTGTAATTCTTCTTATTGTGCTTTTTTCATTCTTAAAGGCTGACGATAACGGATTTCAGAAAGACACTTTCGACAGACAGCTCAAGGCCTGTGATGAGGGTGAGCCTTTTTCATGCCTGAGAGTCGGTGATGCCTATTATACCGGCCGCGGCATGGCAAAGGACATTTCTACAGCCGAAGATTTCTATGCAAAAGGTGCAGAGCTTATGAAGGTCAAGTGTGACAAAGGTGAAACAGCCTACTGCACATATTATGCCGGTATGCTTCAAGTCGGTAAAGGTGTTGAAAAGAATGTTGAAAAAGCCTATGAGATATATCATGATCTGTGTAATAAAATGGACTGTGAAAGCTGCGGAAGGCTTTATTATCTGAGCGCTAACGGGTATATTCCTTCTGACAGTCCGCAACTTATCTGTTCAGAACCTTTTTATATATACTGACCGCAAGTTCAGATCTGTCCGAAATTATTCCTGCGACATGGTCTTCCAGTAAGAATCTTTTTATTTCATCAGGGTCGTTGACAGTCCATACGATACATTTCAACCCTGATATGGCACATGTTTTTCTGAGGTCG
>JAKLDO010000170.1 GCA_022703485.1 bacterium | reverse complement strand
CAGAGAGACTGATTTTTTAATTTGATTTTTCATTGCATTTTGTTTAAATGACTAGATTGTCGGAATAAAAAAAATTAGTGAAAATTTAGGAATAATCCTTCAAATAAATCCCATGTTAAGAAAAATATTATTCTTCACCTGTCCGGTATTTCTTACCGATCATCTTAGCGCTGAAATAATACCGGTCAGACTTACCTGAGAGTATCTTAAAAATCCCTCTGTGATTGATGTTGCAAGGCCACGTCTTTCCTGGATAAATGAATCCGGCATCAGGGAACGCGGGGAAAAACAAACTGTATATGAAATACGGGTTGCCGCTTTCCGCCGGCAGGGAATGCTGGTGGATAGAACAGGGAGCTACCACCACCTGGGAGTAATGGGATGGCTCAAATTCAAGAAACCACCAGGGATACAGCATATACAGTACAGAGCCGGGTACCTACAGTTATGACTCTGTTTTGAGATAAAATCAATCAGAAGAAGGAATTTACAGCAGATTACTTGAGCCTGATCTTCAGAACTCCGTTGGCTCCCATCGATCCGTACATCGTAGTCCCCACATCATCTATAAACTCAATCGACCTGATATACTCAGTGTCAATGAACGAGATATCTGATACAATCTTATCATCTACCACAAGCAGAACCTCAGGGGTACGGTCAAATGATTTCATTTTGGTGTTGACAATCATGCTTCCCTGAACCCGTACATTATATATCTCGCCTGCAACAGCCTCATAAACCGATTTGTATTTGGAGTAATCCTTTACATGCGCGTTCTCTCCTGAAATGAGAGCATCTTTTAACGCGCTTTCTGAAATATGCCCGTTCCCGATCGCTTCATTGAAATTAGCAACGTCATCCCTGTAAACAAGATCGATCTTGTACATCCCTTCTCCCTTCACCTTCTGCTTCCTTGGAATAAATCCTGCTGCCGAGACCTTCAGAACATCATTCTTCAAGCATGATAGTGAAAAAACTCCAGCAGAATCGGTCTTTGCAGTTTCACCCGTTTTGGAAGATACAATAATCACGTTTCTGAGCGGGATCGTTTTAAAGGCCGTCACAACACCGTTAATGCGTATCTCTCCCTGAGAGTAAGCAACAACGGAAAGAAAAACAAACACTGAGGCTGCAAGAACTGATTTTGCTTTCATATCATTCCCAATAAAGTAAGAACAAATATATAAAGAATTAAGCTGGCAGCAACAGATATACACTTCATACCTCGTGCCGTTTGCCGTGTCAATAAATTATTCCGTCAATATTATTGACTTTGATCAGAGAGTGATGTAAATTTATGTCAGAAAAACCAGTTGAATATGTGGCCAGGAAATTCACCGGAACTGGTAAAGGCAAAGATGCTCCACAATTATCTGGATAGTGCCGTAAAAGAGAAATCAGGGAACTGCGAAATAAAAAGGATCATCCTTCCCATATGATACTTTTGGGAAAAATAATTATGAGCATCCTGCCTTTCACCAAAAACCTGCACTGACTTTTTGCATTAATGATTCTCCATCAGGACTATCATCCTGACTACACCCCTTTTGGCAGGTATCATATTCATTCTCACGGTTTTCTTGCAGGAGAAGCATCATGTGTGCCCTAAGGAATGGTGATGATAAACTGGTGACTTTGACCATTTTGCTTATTTAGAATATTTCTAAAATAGATGGAAAATTTGTTTAATGCACAAAATGGGGCTACCTTGCAAAACTTTTACAAAACAGGTTGATATGAAACCGGTGGAACAGAAAGAATTATACGATTATATGGCTGCTGACTATTAACGGTCTGTAAAGCACTACAAATACATGGGAGCTTTATGGCTCCCTTTTTTTTTATTAACTTTTAACAAGAATTATTGAAATGAAAACAATCAGAGCAAATGCAGAAAAGATTTTGACAGACAACATGAACCATGTTAACGGACAGATAGGCGTCCAGTCTTCTGGTGGAAGCGATGTCCAGACAAAGTTGTTTACAATTAAAACCTACATTGAAAATGAAGCCCGGAATAATCCAAATTTTTTCAGATGGCTTTTCAATAATTATGATATTGATTTCCACGGAAAAAATATGACTGAAGAGCAAAAAGCTGAGTATCAGACCTGGCTCAACGATTTGTAGAAGCTTTTTTCTTAAGTAAAAATTCTCAAAGCACAGAAAAATTTTGTAAATTTAAAATCTGAAGATGCGAAGCCCTTGTAGTAGATCAGGGGCTTTGCGGTCTTTGGATATTTTAACAGGTAAGGCTCTGCCTTTTCAAAGCCTTTTCAGAATTAAACATGATGATATGAATAAGATCACAATAAGCCGGTTGGATCATGCCAGGATCCGGAAGAGCATAGATAACGCAAAGTTATCAGGCACCATCAATGCAGCTGAAGCAGAGAAGCTGCTTCTTGAACTTGAAAATGCCATCATTGTTGAGCCCCGGGATATTCCTTCCGATGTTGTGACCATGAATTCGGAGGTAAAAAT
>JAKLDO010000017.1 GCA_022703485.1 bacterium | reverse complement strand
TTCTCAGGCCTCATCTGCGGGAAGAGTATTACATCCCTGATGCTGGGTGAATCGGTGAAAAGCATTACAAGTCTGTCGATCCCTATCCCCTGACCTGCCGCCGGAGGCATTCCGTACTCAAGAGCTCTTATGTAATCGCTGTCCATGTCTATCGCTTCGTCGTCACCGGCTTTTTTCGCCTCGACCTGAGCGGCGAAAGCATCGAACTGCTGCTGAGGGTCGTTAAGCTCGCTGAACGCATTTGCAATTTCACGGCCTGCGATGAAAAGCTCATATCTGTCAGAATATTCGGGGTTTTCATCATTTCTTCTTGAAAGGGGGCTCACTTCGGTCGGGTATCTCATTATGAAAGTGGGATTCCAGAGGGTCTCTTCGATACAGTTGTCAAAAAGCTCCATCATAAGTTTGAAACGGCTCAGTTTTGCAACGACATCCTTTGCAACACCTTTTTCGATCGCGATCTTTGCAAGTTCATCTCTCGATTTGAGCTGTTCAACAGTGCAGATGCCGGCTTCGACAAGGCTCTGTTCTATTGTCAGTCTCTTCCAAGGAGCGGTGAAATCTATCTCTTTTCCCTGATATACGACTTTTGTCGAACCGTTCACTTTCAACGCGAGCTCGCTTATCATCTTTTCGGTGAAATCCATCTGGTCTTCATAAGTGGCGTACGGCCAGTAGAACTCCATCATCGTGAATTCGGGATTGTGTTTGACATCCATTCCCTCGTTACGGAAGTTCCTGTTGATCTCATAAACCTTGCCGAGCCCTCCGACAAGCAGTCTTTTCAGATAGCATTCGGGTGCGATCCTCATGTAGAGCGGCATATCAAGCGCATTGTGGTGAGTTATGAAAGGTCTTGCGGCCGCACCGCTCACGAGGGGATGCATCATCGGTGTCTCGACTTCGAGGAACCCTGCATTATCCATGTAATTCCTGATAAAGCTCACTATCTGAACTCTTTTTCTGAATGTCTTTTTGACTTCATCGTTCATGATGAGATCGAGGTATCTCTGTCTGTACCTGAGCTCCTTATCAGTGAGTCCGTGGAACTTTTCAGGGAGCGGTCTGACATTTTTTGTGAGCATTTCAGCTTTGTGAGCAAGTATCGAGAACTCTCCGGTCCTTGTTATGTACGCCTCTCCTTCAACCCAGACTATATCGCCGACATCGAAAGCTTTTTTGAATGTGTCAAAACCTTCTTTCAGGAAATCCTTTGCAAAAACGACCTGGATTCCCGCCGTTTCATCTTTTATGTTGGCAAAAGCAAGCTTTCCCATTACTCTGAGGAACATTATCCTTCCTGCTATCGAGAACCTTTTCTCCTTTCCTGTCTTTTCAAGCTCCTCTTTTGCGGATGACTTGCAAAGATCAATTACCTCGTTTATTGAATTGGCCGGTTTGAAGCTGTTGGAATAAGGGTGTATTCCTTCTTCCCTGAGCTGTCTTATCTTCTCTTTCTTTTTGAGTATCACTTCATTTTCATCAACAGGCTGTACTACATGATTGTTCTCGTTCATCTTTCTCTCCGGAATGAAGTTATCGTTTCAGATCATTTCTTTTCTGGTTTTTTTGCAGGCTCGGCTGGTTTTTTTACCGTTTCAGCAGGTTTTTTCACAGGCTCAGCTGTCTTTTCAACATTTTTTTCAACCTGTTCGGGAGCCTGTGTGTCCTGTTTATTGAAATTCTCTCTATGCTCTCTCTGCTTTATCATTATCAGCTTCTTAATGGTCTCTTTGTCCATTTTTCTATTGAGATTGGGTTTTATAAGCTTGTTTGACCTTATCCCTTTCTCTTTTATGTCCTCTTTTATCCGCTCCTGCACTTCCTGTGCATCCTTCGGAGTGCTGAAATTCCCGTAATAGATGAGCCCCGCGGCTATTGCAACAAACGCAACCGCAAGAATGATATAAAGCTTTTTCATGTCAACCTCCATCAAAAATTCCTGCTAATATATTTGTATATAGTGCTTTAGTCAAATAAGTAATATTTATGACCTTGATCTTGATGTAAATTCCCAACCCAATCCCTGAATCCCTTTCCCTTCAAAAAGGAAAGGGACTTTTATTTCCTTTTCTCTTTTTCCTTGTTTTCAATAGACATACACCGGCGCTTCTTCAGGCATGTACTCATCATAAAGGCACTGGTCGGGATATTCTTTACAGTAACATTCCATATCCTTAAGCACCAATGCTCCTGTCGGCTGATATGTAATGTATTTCCCTTCCACTCCGCCGAATATATACCCCATCCGGTTACCGTACGGACTGGGATTAGGAAAACACACTTTTTTATCTTTGCTTATTGAGTAATAGCACATACGGTAATCTACATCGACCTGTGAGAACTGGTATAATTCAGAAAAAGCTATTATGTCACCGTCCCATTGTCCTGATGTGTAGGATATAAGATCTGGCGATTGCGGCTGAATATTCAGATCCGTATATTCAATCGGATCTTTTGAAAGGTCCGCAATTGTAAACTTATTTAACCCGCTACCTCCGATGTATGCAACAAGACTGCTGTTCCCTCTTTTGGGAAATGGAGCTGAAGCCTTTTCCCCATCCCTACTCACTTTCTTACAACCGGTTGCGATATCTGTTGGTAATTTGCCAAGATCACATGCCCATATTGCATTATTGTAATTAAAGAAAGCTATGTCATCTAAAATATGCGGGTAATATATCAAACCTTCCCCAAGCTTCTTCCACTGCCAGTCATTTACTGATGCGTAAAGTACTTCCTGCGGACCCGTTTCATCTACCTTCTGGATATTTATTATGACATAATTTTTCCCGACAGCAGGTGGGTACAGAAAATTAGAGCGGTAAACTCCATCATCATATGCAACCTCATATTTCCAACCGGATTCAACTTTTTTAGCTGATAATATATATCCCTTATAATCATATGTGTTTCCTGCAACAAAAAGAAATCTGTCCTGATTGTAAGCCATTCTTTCTGATGCATATGAGACCATAGTATACTTTTCAGTATCTATTTCATATAGAAGACAGCCTTTCACTATGTATTTACCATCTACTTCTTCCCCGGCCGTGGCATACATTCCTATCTTCCCTTCCCATATATCTCCCTGTTTGAAGATACCGGTTGAACCATGATATATTTTTGATTCAGCATCAAAATCACAATTTCCAAGTATGGACGAATCATTTTTTATTGCTTTTTCTGTAACATCACACGGCAGAGGATAACAGTATTTATTGGGATATTCTTCAACAATCCTGCGGTTATTCATTTCCCACAGGTTCCTGACACATTGTTGATCATTCGCTGGAGCAGGGAGATCGCATTTGCGGCAGAATGTCAATTTCCCATCATTATCTTTATACGGGAATCCAGCATTGAGAAGACTCGGACAGTCGGGATCGCCATCAGTTCCGGCAGGATAATCATAATCAGGGGTCTCGATATCTTCATCCATCAGGGTATCTTTATCCGCCTCCGTTAAAACTTCGTCGGACAGGTCATCATCAACTGTTTCATCCGACTCTGCAAAGACTTCGTCGGATAAATCGTCTGACAAGTCATAATCAATTACTTCGACAGAATCTTTGTCAACCCCGACAACAGAATCGATGTCATTCAACGGAAGATTATCACTGTCATTCTTTGGATTATCCGAATTGCAGGAAGTGCATAACCAGAAAAGAAATAAAAGTAATATGATCAGTATGTTGCGCATAAAAAACCTCCAACTCACCCGGTCTTCGTAAACTCAGCCCACCCTCTCTTCAATGAAAAGAGGGTTAAAAACTCCCCTTCTTTCCTCAGAGAGAAGGGGTGCGCCTTGAGTTTACCGAAAGGCGGGGGATGAGTTATTTTAACAAAACGAGGTTACCAGAATCTCAAAATAGAGTCAAATCCAAAACACTATAATTCAACAGTTGTTCAATTGTTCAATTATAGATCATTTCTCTCAAAAGTTTTTCTCACAGTGTAACTCCAAAATATTGTATTATTTCTTCTATCTGATAAGTTTTTGCGAATTGTACGGGTAACTGATGGAGAAAATATGGCTGGCGTGAAACCTAAAAGATTCATTTTCACAGGCGGCGGCAGCGGCGGGCATGTAAGTCCGGCACTTGCAGTAGCAGCGGTTGTGAAACAGCGGTATCCTGATGCTCAGATACTTTATGTCGGTGTAAAGAACAAGGCCGAGGGTATAATGGTCCCCAAGGCCGGCATTCCTATTAAATTCGTGAACAGCGCACCGTTCCCCGAAAGATCACCGGTAAAGATGATAAAGTTCCTGTTCTCCCTTCTCACCGGAATGATCAAGGCGAAATTCATACTCCTCAAGTTCCGTCCCGATGTCGTTTTCGCGACCGGCGGGTATGTCAGTGCACCGATAGTTTTCACGGCGTTCCTTCTGAGAAAATTATCGTTCGGGCTTTTCAGGACAAAAATACTGATACACGAATCGAATGTGCATCCCGGCAAAATGAACAAATGGGCGGCAAGAGCCGCTGATGCAGTCGCAGTATCATTTGGCGAAACGATAAAATGCCTCCCGAAAGGCAAAGGGTTCTATTCAGGTTATCCTGTTCGAGGCTCGATATCGGCAGGCGACAGAAAAACTGCAAGGATCGAGCTCGGAATTCCCGAAAATGCATTCGTGATACTCGCTTTCGGAGGTTCACAGGGAGCAAGGACTATCAACAGGGCCCTTGCCGATGCGTCAAAAACCCTGCTTGCAGATAAAGACATCTACATAATCCACGGTACAGGAAAACCTTTCGGCGAAGGCTCAGCAGGATATAACGGATATGAAGATGTCAATTCAAGACTTAAAGAGATCTGGAAAGATGGTTTCGACCAGAAAAGGTATATCGTCAGGGATTTCATAGACAACATGGGACTTTACTACGCCGCGTCAGACCTTGTTATCATAAGAGCAGGAGCAGGCTCCATCATGGAAGTGTGCAGACAGGCGAAACCTTCCATAATAATACCGATAAGCGGCATTTTCAGCGATCACCAGACCGGTAACGCAAGATACATCGAAAGAGCCGGTGCGGCAACAGTCCTTTACGAGCAGACAGATCCTCTTAACGGGATAAACATTCCGTTCGTGAACGGTCCTGATCTTGCCGGAAAGATCATTGAATTGAAAAACGATCCTGCCAGACTTTCAAAAATGGCGGAATCGGCTACAGGCATATTCCCCGGAGATCCGGGAGAGATAATAACAGACTACATCCGTTATCTTCTGAAGGAAAAGGATTTCACACCTCCTTCCGAAAGCGGAGCCCTCGTGCAGGATAGAATACTTAATCTCTCGTCCACTGCCCTTGAACAGTTCCTGAAAAATGTACGCAGCGGCAGCGAACCGGAACTTGATGAAGATGAGCAGAGGCTTCTTTTTAACAAGCTCGACACATATCTTTCAAGCTCAAATGTACTTTTCAGATCACGGGCTCTGAGAATGGCAGGACTGTGTCACTACGACAGAATAGTGCCGCTGATACTGAAAATGGCCGTGTCACCGAAAGAGAAACCTTTCGTGAGAAGGGATGCATTTGATGCACTTTCCATGCTGTGTCCGCTAAATAAAGATCACTGCGAAGAACTTTTCGATGCGATCATAAAAGGATTGTCGGACAGTTATTACGAAGCGAGATACATGTCTGCAAAATGTGCACGGATCATGGCAAAGCATATGGATATCGATGACGGAAAAAGGAAAATGCTCACCGATAAACTCGCAAAAGGGCTCAACGACCATTGCTTTGAAGTGCGGGTGGAATCCATTCTTGCTCTCGGCGGGATATGCACCGACGGCGATCTGTTCACCGGTCTGATGGGCCGCTGTTATTATGATCAGGTCTGGAAAGTCAGACAGGCGGTGTTTGCGGCATTTGAGAAATCTGTCGAAAGAAAGATCATTTCAAAGACCGCGGCTCTGGTCGAGATGGATAAAGTCCTTATAACAAGCGACGGATATCTCACCCACTATGAGCTGAAACAGCAGTTCAACACCAGCAGGAAAGCGATATCAATGTCTGAGGAGGAGCAATAATGTTCTATTACATCTTCCAGTCAATGTACAAAGCCGGCGGTCCGGCAGTTTTCAAATATATAACATCAAGGGCGCTTATCGCTTTCGTCGCCGCGTTCTTCGTCACTCTTCTCATCGGCAGACCTTTGATAAAACTCCTTTACAAAAAGGGTTTCCGGTCATTTGAAAGGTCTTACGGCGATATAAATTCACAGTCAAAGAAAGGGACTCCGATGATGGGAGGGCTGATAATGGTCATCACCGGGCTCGGGAACGTCCTTCTGTGGTGCGATCTCACTAATCCTTATATCATCGTGCTTCTCATCAGCTCTCTGTGGTTTGCGCTGTTCGGAGGCATTGACGACTATCTCAAGATAAAGAACAGGAACCCGGATCTCGGGCTTTCAAGAATATCAAAGTTCACAATACAGATACTTTTCGGCGTATTTCTCGCCGTATTCATTCTCCATCCCGCGATATCACCTCTTCCGGCCAAGATCGCGGCGGGATTTCAGGTGCCGTTTGTGAAAGGCCTTCTCTTTTCCAGCGTTGCTTTTACAGCCATCTGGATAGTTTTCATCATCGTGTATTCCGCGAATTCGGTTAATTTCGCTGACGGCATGGATGGACTGGCGATAGTTCCAGCCATATTCATTTTCATCGTCATCGGCGTTTTCGCCTACATTACGGGAAACTTCATTCAGGCAAAACACCTTCTCTTCTTCTATCTTCCGGGTTCAGGAGAGATAGCTGTTTTCTGCGGGGCCCTTGTCGGTTCCGCCATGGGGTTCCTGTGGTTCAACACTCATCCTGCCGAAGTCTTCATGGGCGACCTCGGAAGCCTTTTCCTCGGCGGAGCAATGGGAACAGCGGCAGTGCTTATCAGGCAGGAAGTCATCTACATAATAGCAGGAGCGGTGTTTGTCATTGAGATAACATCCACTTTCGTTCAGGAGAACATCGGGTTCAAGAATTACCGCAGAATACTTTTCCGGGCACCCCTGCATCACCATTATCACCATCAGGGAATGGCTGAATCCAAGATAGTGGCAAGATTCTGGATAGTTTCGGCCATAATGGCGGCCCTTGCCATAATCACTATCAAGTTCAGGTAGTTCATGTCACATAGAAGGAAGATGTATTTCAACGGCGACGACTGCAAATTCTGCAACGGAATGTGCTGCCGTTATGTACTGATAGAGATCCCGAAAGAACCGAGATCGAAGAACAGCTTTGATGAACTTGTCTGGTGGCTTTTCAATCCGAACATCAAAATACTTAAAATAGGAAGGGACTGGACGATCCTCGTAATGGGGAAATGCAGGAATCTGAATGACGCAAACCGCTGTGACATCTATGAAGTCCGTCCCGATCCCTGCCGGGACTATCCTCCTATCGAGGACGGATGCCATTTCGACAGACTGAGCAACATTGAAGGAATAATTTTCAACAATGCTGAAGAACTTCTCACATATCTTGCAATTGTCAGAAAAAAAGAATGGGCGGCAAAGTGGCTTGAAAAATTGAGAAAAAACTAGACCGCTGACAGCTCCGCACTTGCAAGCGCAAGCTCTTCTTTAAGTTCAGAAAGCCTTTCGAGCATTGCATTATATTCAACTTTTGCCTGCTCTATGCTTTCACTTATCGATTCCATTTTAGCTTTGAACTTCAGCTCGCTCTCAAGCGTCGTCTTTTTCATGGATTCCTGAAGTTCATTAGCGGCTATTGTAAGCGCTTTTCCGTATTCATCCCTTTTCGCGGCAAGCTTTTCAGCCATTCTGTCATATTCGGTCTTCAAAGAATCGCATATCGCCGCCATTGTATACTGATTTTTCAGCGAGCTCATCAGATCTTTCACGGGAACTATTGATCCAACTCTGTAGACATTCGATCCTGCAAAGGCGAAACCGTTATCAAGTTCACCTTTTCTTGCGCTGTCAAGAGCTTCGGAAATACAGTATCTTGCATCTTTCGCGCCGCAGCTTTCAAGGCATCTTGAAGGACATCTGAAATATTTTTTCACCCCTTCCGCCACTTCCTTGAGAAAAACATTGTTTATGGCTCTTCCCGGAAGACCGACAGGGCTTGCAATTATCGTCACATCCTCTTCTTTAGCGGCAACATACGCTTCCTTAAATCTTATATCGGCATCACATTCATAGGTCGCAACAAATCTTGTTCCAAGCTGGACACCTTTAGCACCGAGCTTGAAAAAATTATAGATATCCTCACCTGTGAAGATCCCCCCTGCTGCCACAACAGGTATCTCGCGACCGTGCCTGATCTCAAATTCTTTAAGAGATTCAACTACTTCAGGCACTATCACTTCAAGCTGGAAAGCGGGATCGTGTATCTGCTCATATTTGAAACCGAGATGTCCGCCGGCTTTGGGGCCTTCAACAACAACGCCGTCCGGAATGTCGTTATATGATTTTTCCCATGACTTGAATATAAGTTTTGCCGCCCTTCCCGAACTCACTATCGGAACGACTGCGACACCCGCCGCCCTTATTTTTTCAACGGGAATGTTTTTTATCGGAAGACCTGCACCGAGGAACAGAAGATCGACCTTCTCCTCTATCGCAGCATGAAGAAGTTCCTGAAAACAGTCGACTGCGACCATTATATTCACACCTATCAGACCCGTTCCCGACTCTCTTGATCTTCTTATCTCTTTTCGCAGAGCCCTGACATTGGCTTCGATATGTCCCTGGAAATAATCAGGCTCGATCATCCCTATCGCATTTGCCGCGATCACTCCGATGCCGCCTTCCCTTGCAACGGCCGATGCCAGCCCTGAAAGAGATATCCCCACACCCATTCCGCCCTGAATTATCGCCACATCAGCCGATTTATTGCCTATCTTCAGTCTGGGAATTACACAGTTCTGCGAATATTTTTCCTTAAGCTCATTGTATTTGGATTCGATATTTGCCATAAAGTTCATCTGTTTCTCCATGCTTTTTATGACTCAACACGGTGAGAGCATAGATCATTTTTTCCGTAAAGCAAATAAAAACTGAACTCGGGTGTCAGTTAAACGATATAATTGATATCCTGACCTGTTTCTGTTAACATTACCGGACACTTATGAGGGGGTTAACATGGATATCTACAGAGAAGTGCTTGAAATATGGGGACTTGAGTTCCAGTCAACTGTTGAAGCTGACATTTACGGTGCACCGTCGAGGATGGCGGGCCGGGCTGTGGTGCTTGATAAAAAAGGTGATAGATATCTTGTTGAAAAGCACCATTTCTGGAATCTTGAAAAGAAGCGTAAAATAGCTGAAAACATTGACATAATTAACAATGCCGGATTTAAGGAATGTACCCCTTATCTTAAAAACAGAGACGGGCTGAGCGTCTGCGAGTTCAGGAACAGGGCATGGATGGTGCAGCCTTTCATCAAAAACGATACGCTGAAAAGACCCCATTATCTCAACGACGGGGAAATGGGCGAAAAAGCGGCGGAGACATTGCTGCAGCTTTATGAAGTGACCAAAAACCTTAAAATGAACGATATGCTCCCCGGCTTTTCACTTGCAGAGCACACAGGGAACCTGATCCTGAAGATAGAGCGCTCATATCCTGAGATACAGAACGAAATAAAGGATGTGATCGATATTGTTGAAGAAATACTTAGAAAACCCGATATCGGCTTAAGATCGCTTTTCTGTCACGGAGACTATCACCCGCTGAACATTCTGTGGCGCGAAAAAACACCTGTTTCTGTGATCGACTGGGAATTTTCGGGATACCGTCACCCTTTGACAGACATTGCGAACATTGTCGGTTGTGCCGGCTTTGAAAGCTGGGATGCATTTGACCGTGAATTTGTGAAGAATTTTCTACAAACCATTAAATTTAATAAGCTTTTCAAGCACTATAAATTTGAGGAATTCATCAGGTTCATCCTTCTTTTCAGATTCTCGGGCTGGTTGAACGAATGGATGAACGATAGAGACACCGGCATGATGGACCGTGAGGTGAAATACCTCAGAAAACTTGCAGGAATGCTATGATAAGACACCTGAGATCCGCAGATATTCCTCAGATAAAAAAGATATATGCCGGATCCAATGAAAAGAACGGACTTGCCGTGTCATCCGGACACTTTTCAAAAGACAGTCTTCTATATATAAATGAAACGCTTCATAAATGTGAGAACACCGTGTTTGAGGAAAATGGCAGAGTGCTTGGAATTATTTCAGTTTCCCATGATTTCATTGAAGGATTGTTCGTTGATCCGAAACACTGGAAAAGAGGGATAGGCTCCGCTCTTTTAAAAAGTGTACTGGAAAAAAAGGTATCTTTGCGCCTTCAGGTCTATGAAAACAATATCAATGCAGTACGATTCTATCGGAAACATGGATTTACCATAACCGGCGGCGGGATCTGCCAGATGACAGGACTTCCTTATTTTGAAATGGACTCCACTGCTTTGATCTGACATATTGACTTTCCGTTATCGGTTTCTATATACAACCGCAGTTTTTTAATGTATCCGGAGGAAAAAAATGGCAAAAAAGAGTTTTAAAGCTGAAACCAGAAAACTGCTCGACCTTATGATCAATTCGATCTACACTAACAAGGAGATCTTTTTAAGAGAACTTATCTCAAACGCAAGCGATGCTATCGACAAACTGAAATTCCAGTCTTTGACAAAGCCGGAACTGCTTGAGAACAATGGCGATTTTGAGATCAGAATATCAATAGACAAAGATAATAAAGTGCTCACCGTTTCAGATAACGGCATAGGAATGACATACGATGAAGTGGTTGAAAATATAGGGACGATCGCAAAAAGCGGATCTAAAGAGTTCATCGAAAAACTGCAGGGAACCGATTCAAAGAACGCCGCAGAGCTGATAGGACAGTTCGGTGTCGGGTTCTACAGTACATTCATGGTTGCGGAAAAAGTGAAGATCCTGACAAGGGCGGCTGGGGCTGAACCGTCTGAAGGAGTTGTGTGGGAATCGAAGGGTGACGGAAGCTATACCATTGATAAGACTGATAAAATTGAAAGAGGAACTGAAATACTGCTTTATCTCAAAGAGGACATTTTAAAAGAAATGCATCTTCTTGATAAAGATGAAATAGAGGAACTTGTGACAAGATACAGTGATTTCATAAGATATCCGGTAAAAATGGATGTCGGCAAGGATGCACCTGAGGAAAAAGTGCTCAACTCGATGAAACCGATCTGGCACAGGGAAAAATCCGATGTCACAGATGAAGAATACAAGGAATTTTACAGACATACATTCCAC
Source organism: bacterium (assembly GCA_022703485.1). Lineage (GTDB taxonomy): Bacteria > UBP6 > UBA1177 > UBA1177 > UBA1177 > JAKLDO01. Next base: position 33,231 of record JAKLDO010000017.1, on the reverse strand, counting down.
GCTTATGACGAACCGGTCGATGTAATACATTCAAAAGGTGAAGGAAATGTCGAATACACCGCTCTCATTTTCATCCCGTCGCAGGTCCCGTTCAATTTCTATTCCAGCCATTTTGAAAGGGGGATAAAGCTCTACAGCAAACAGGTCTTCATCATGGATAAATGCAAGGAGCTAATTCCTGAATATCTCGGATTCATTAGAGGAATTGTCGACAGCCCCGATTTTTCGCTCAATATTTCAAGAGAGATCCTTCAGCACAGCAGTCAGCTTAAAGTGATCGCAAAGAACATCGAAAAAAAGATACTCGGAGCCCTTAAATATATGCTCGAGAACGACCGTCCTAAATACATAAAGTTCTGGAATGAGTTCGGAAAAGCAATAAAAGCAGGCATTTACGCAGATTACGGCATGAACAGGGAAAAACTTCAGGACCTGCTTCTTTTTGAATCTTCATACAGCGAAGAGCTGACAACCCTTGATGAATATGTTAAAAGAATGCCTGAAAACCAGAAAGAGATCTATTATGCCGCAGGACGCGACAGAAATGCCCTGAAACATACTCCGCAGATGGAGATGCTTGCAGAGAAAGGATATGAAGTGCTTTACTTTGTTGATAAAATTGATGAATTTGCTTCCACCATACTTGTGAACTACAAAGAAAAACCTCTGAAGAACATAAGCGGTTCGGAACTGAACATCTTCACCGAAGAGGAGAAAAAGGAGAAAGAGGAGAAAAGAAAAGAGAGGGAGTCACAGTCAAAGTCACTTCTTGAAACTTTGAAAAAACACCTTCAGGAAGATGTTCAGGAAGTAAGGCTTTCTTCAAGGCTCAGGAACAGTGCAGTATGCCTTGTGAGCGGTGAAGGGATAAGCATAAACATGGAACAGGTGTTAAGCGAAGCATCGATGTCGAACATGCCTGCACCCAAGGCGACAAGAATACTTGAAATAAACCCTGACCACAGAATATTTGCAAAACTTAATGAAATATACTCAGCCGACCCCGATTCAGGGAAACTTAAGGATTTTGCGGAAGTGCTTTATAATCAGGCACTTATGATCGAAGGCATAGCGCCGAAAGACCCCGTGAAATTCGCTTCCCAGATCTCAGAAATAATGTCCGAAGTACCGGTATAAGGAGGAAAATGCTTAAAAAACTCTCTCTGATCGTTCTGCTGGCGGTTTTTATTATCTCATGTGAAAGCGAAAAAAAAGATCAGGAGAGCGGAACCGGCGCAGACCCCATGCCGTTTATCGTAAAAAACGGATATTTCTATAAAAACGGAAAAACTCCTGAAAAAATGTTTATTGCAGGGATCAACCTCGGAATAGGTGTGCCGGGGACCATGGCGGGTGAACTTGCCGCTTCAAAAGAGGATTATCTGAGATGGTTCTCGCAAATGTCCGAAGCAGGATTCAATTCGCTGAGGATATACACCATCCATTTTCCTCAGTTCTATGAAGCACTTAACGAATTCAACACTGCAAACAAAGATAAACCTCTCTACCTGTTTCACGGAATATGGCTTGATGAAGAAGGAATGGAAAACGGTGACCTGTTCACTATAACTGACCATTTTGACGAAGGTATAAAAGAGGCGGTAGATGTTGTGCACGGCAATGCGGAGATAGGTCACAGATACGGAAGGGCCTATGGAACTTACACCGTAGACATCTCTGACTGGATAGCAGGATGGATCATCGGCAGGGAAGTATCGCCTTTCGAGGTCGCTTCTACAAATTTCAACAATGAAAATATAAAGTCTTTTGAAGGAAAGCATTTCAAAATAGGGAACTGCGATCCTGCGGAGGCATGGTTCACGGAAAGACTTGATGTCCTTGCAGAATATGAATCTGAAAAATATGAAGTGAAAAGACCTCTGAGCATGTCGAGCTGGCCCACCCTTGACCCTCTGAAACACAGGACTGAAGGGAGCCTTTCATTTGAAGATACAAATAAAATAGACCTTTCCGGAATTGATGATTCAAATTATGTCCCGGGCTATTTTGCAAGCTACCACGCATATCCCTACTATCCCAACTTCATGAACACCGAACCGGAGTATCTCAGTTTTTCAGATAATTACGGGATGAACAACTACACGGGATATCTAAGCGATCTCAAAGAACACTATAAGGATTCTCCACTCCTGATAGCGGAGTTCGGCGTCCCTTCAAGCATAGGCAACGCCCATTTCTCTGTCAGCGGAATGCACCACGGCGGACACGATGAAACCGCTCAGGGAAACTACATAAAGAGAATGTTCGAGACCATCAGGGATACAGGATGTGCAGGAGGAATGTACTTTGCATGGATAGATGAATGGTGGAAAAGGACATGGATAACCGACGAACTTGATTTTCCCCCCGAAAGAAGACCTCTGTGGCACAACATCACGGCACCTGAACAGAATTTCGGGCTCATAGCTTTCGAACCTGAGTCCGGACCTGTGTTCAAAAAGACAGGAGAAGGGAGCTCGGCAGTGACAAAAGTTGAAATGGCGGCCGATGTGAAGTTCTTCTATCTGAAACTGACCTCAGCAGGAAACGCTTCTGACATAAAGGACCTCGAAATAGGCATTGACACTTACGGAGATGACACCGGGGAATCGGTACTTCCCGGCGGAACGGAACTCGGCGTCAGATCAGAGTTCGCGATAACCTTCAGTGAGAACAAGGCTGTTCTGATGGTCACTCAGGCATACGATCTCTACGGAATATGGCATGGAACTTCATCTGACAGCCAGCTTTATCACTCGACAGCTTCCGACGGAGGTCTGTGGATGCCTGTAAGATGGCTCAACAGCGGAGAGCACGGAAGTGACGACGGCAGATATCTCTTTCCCGACACCGGTTTTTTCATAGGCGATCTCAGAACTTTTACGGGAAATACCGCTGAAAGCACAGATCACAACCTTGTAATATTTGACGGAAACTCTCTTCTCATCAGGGTTCCCTGGACGCTTATCCAGTTCACAGACCCGTCATCTCTTCTTGTAATGGATGACGACAGAGAGACCCCGGAAAGGGAAACCGCTTTGTCAGACGGTATAAGGGCGGCAGTAACATTCAAAGACGGCAAAGTGATAACTGAAAGATTCCTGTGGGAACCCTGGGACACTGTGCCTGAAATGGCTGAAAGAGAGAAAATGTCATATCACATTGTGAAAGAGTTCTTTGACTCATTTTCAACAGAACCTGTGACAAAAGAGAATATCGTTGCAGAAAGTGCGTTCAAAAAACTGGAATGGGGCGAGAATGAAGCCGCGTTCTCGACAGGTGCGGATGAAGACGGGTGCATTCCTGTCACCGTCACAGTTTCAGAACATACTGACGGAGAGGCCGGATGGTATTTCGAGCCTGTAAAACTTTCAAAAGGCTGGTATGAGTACAGTGATATGTCGAGATCGGATACCGTGTCAGAGGTGATCCTTTCATGCGGACTGGAAAAGTTCATGAGCATCGGACAGTCGGTCAGCGCACCTTCATTTGAAAGGAACAGTGCAAGATTCTTCGTTCCTGAAGAATGCAGTTACACTGTGTTACGGTCGCTCGGCCGCAACGGAACTCTTGAAGTATGCGGACACAGTCTTTCAAAAATAGAACCCGTAAGACTTGAAAACCCTGTCATAACCTTTTCCTTTGATGATATCTGGGCTTCAGCTGCAACGGAAGGTGCCGCTGAACTTGAAAAAAGAGGATGGCGCGGAACATTTTTCGTTTCTAAAAAGTTCGTCGCGGGAGAAGATCCTCAATACGCTGATGAAAATATGATAACTGAACTTGACAGCAGAGGTCACGAGATAGGTTTCCACGGATCGAAGCACACAATGTTCACCGGAATGACCGTGGAGGAGGCTGAAGCTGATATCGCAGAAGGGCTTGCATGGCTCGGAGGACTCGGGATACAGCCTGAAGGAATGGCCTTCCCGTTCGGTGATCTTGACGAAAGTTCAGTATCGGCTGTCAGAAAGCATTTCTCATATTCCAGGACAAGCTTCAGCGGACTTAACGACCTTGCAATGAACAGATACGGCATCAGAGTGTTCCCTGTCACAGCATCGACAACACTTCAGGAACTTAAGAATTTTACACAGTCGGTCATTGATGAATCAGTCTGGGGAGTGTTCCTTTTCCATGATATCGGTGAACCCGACGGCATAAATGAATATCTTACATCTCTGGATGATTTCAAGGAACTTCTTGACATGGCCGTCGGATCTGGTGTCACAGTTGAAACTGCCGGAAATATGATGAAAAAGCTTGATCTGCCTCCGATGTGACCTCTTTCTTGATAATCAGCTTGCAATCATTATTATACTCAAGTCAATATTTTGTATGTTTTGAGAGAACAGGAGCTTATTATGAAAGTCCTTGTTGCAGGAAAAGGGGCGAGAGAGCATGCTCTTGCGTGGAAAATATCAAAAAGCCCCCTTGTTGAAAAAGTCTGCTGTTTCCCTGGCAACGCAGGAATATCAGAGATCGCAGAAATACCGTCTCTTCCTGATGATTCAGTTGAAAGTCTTGCGGCATTCGCCTTGAAAGAAGGCGTAGACCTTACAGTCGTGGGACCGGAAGACTATCTGTCAAAAGGGATCGTTGACCATTTTGAATCTCTTGGTCTAAAAATATTCGGCGCGAATAAAGATGCGGCAAAACTTGAATCAAGCAAGGCATTTGCAAAAGAGGTCATGGACAGTGCCGGCATTCCTACAGCGGGCTATTCCACCGTCACGACAGTAGAAGCGGGAACAGCCGTACTTCAGAGATCAAAGTTCCCGATAGTTCTTAAAGCTGACGGACTTGCGGCAGGCAAAGGCGTTGTGATATGCGATTCATTTGAAACGGCGTCAACCGAGCTTAAAGAGATGCTCGGCGGAAAGTTCAAGGATGCCGGAGCGAAAGTTGTCATAGAGGAGTTCCTGAAAGGTGAAGAGCTCAGTCTTCTTCTTCTGACAGACGGATTGAATGTCATTCCTCTCCTCTTCTCTCAGGACCATAAAGCGCTTCTTGCGGGCGATACCGGACCGAACACCGGCGGAATGGGAGCCTATGCCCCCGTCATTTCCGGAACACCCGGGCTCTACTCGGAAACAGATTCTTCCGTGACACGGCCCCTCCTTGCCGAACTAAGGAAAAGAGGCATAAACTACCGCGGAATACTTTACATCGGTCTGATGATCGTTGACGGAAAACCTTATGTGCTTGAATACAACGCAAGGTTCGGCGATCCCGAGACCGAACCGCTCATGATGATGCTTGAAAGTGATATAGTCCCGTATTTTAAAGCCTGTGCGGAAGGTTCTTTAAAGGATCTGCCGGAACTTAAATGGAAAAACGGATACGGCGCCACAGTCGTAATGGCATCAGACGGATATCCGGGAACATATCCCAAAGGTGAAGTGATAACCGGACTTGATTCGGTTGACAGCGGCATTGCTGTTTTCCATGCAGGAACTAAATTTGATAAAGACGGCCGTATCGTCACTGACGGCGGAAGAGTGCTGATGGTGACTGCGACAGGCCCGACAATAAAAAAGACCATGGATACGATATACAGCAGCATAGACCGTATAAAGTTCAAAGGTGCCTACTACAGACCCGACATAGCGCACCGGGAGATAAAAAGGACCGTAAAATGATAATTAAAAGCTCAGATTTCCTTAAAAGTGCTTCATCTATAAAAGGTCTGCCCGAAGGAGGACTGCCCGAATTCGCGTTCATCGGCAGGTCGAATGTAGGCAAATCAAGCCTGATGAACATGCTGCTGGCAAGAAAAGGGCTTGTCAAGACCTCTAAAAAACCCGGCAAGACCGTGCTTCTCAACTTTTTTTCTGTCAATGACTCATTTCTTCTCGTTGACCTTCCGGGATACGGATTCGCATCAAGAGCAAGAAGCGAGCAGGAGCTCTGGCGGCGTCTGATAGAGGAATACCTTGTGAAAAGAAAAGTGCTCACCGATATTTTTCTTCTTATCGACTCAAGGCACGGAATAATGAAAATAGATGAACAGATGATGGAATTTCTCGATCATTACAGACTGAAATACACGATAGTCTATACAAAGGCCGATAAGCTGAACAAAAACGAGATCGCAGTTCTAAGACAGAAATACAAAGGGTGTTTCATCGCCTCAGCTGTCACAGGAGCTGGCAGAGAAGAGCTTCTTGAACATATCGCACTTAATCTGCCTTCAGAAGGAGCCGTGCAATGAGACCGCTTTTTCTGATGTTCGTGCTTATATTTCATTTTTCCGTTTCAGCCGCATCCATAGTTGAAAGTGTTGTCGCCAACATGAACGACCGGGCCATAACCTACACCGAACTTCTTCAGGAAGGCGAGCTTCTGAACATCGAGAACAATGTTCCGCCTGAAACCCCGCAGAGTCCGGACCTCAAGGAAAAGACCCTTAACCTTATCATGTTCAGGATAATAGTGTTTGAAGAAGCGAGAGACCAGAATGTCACCGTTGATGAAGAGGTCGTCCGGCAGAAAGTGGTGACATACATGTCAAATGTCTATATGAAGGATTTCCTGAAAAAATATGAGATAACTCCCCTTGAGTTCACAACAATGATAAAAATGAGGCTGATAGCGGATAAAATGACAGAGCTTTTTCTTAAGAAAAGGTTCCGTGACAAAACGCCGAATGCCGATGAAAAGAAGAAGGCTGTAGAGGAGTGGCAGAAAAATCTGTTGAAAAAACAAAAGCTTGTGTTATATTCAATCCCGTAAGCATTCCGGAGGATATATGGGAAAAGTCATATCAGTGGTCAATCAGAAAGGCGGTGTCGGCAAGACTACGACCGCAGTCAATTTCGCCGCATGTCTGGGTGTTATGGAAAAAAAGGTCCTCCTTATTGACATGGACCCGCAGGGAAATGCGACATCAATGAGCTCAATTCAGGGTGAAAGTTTCAACACCATATACGATCTCATGGCCAACCCTGAAATAAATGCAGTGTATCCGACAGGTCTGCCGTTCCTCAAGATAATCCCCTGCAATGAAGAACTGACAGGAGCGGAAGTCGAACTTCTTCAGATGGACGAAAGAGAGTTCGTTCTTAAAAAGACTCTTCAGAAATACAAGGAGAAATTCGATTATATAATCATTGATTCCCCGCCCAGCCTGAACATTCTGACCGTAAATAACATGGTGGCTTCCGACGGGATAATAATACCCATCCAGTGCGAATATTTCGCTCTTGAAGGGCTCAGCAGGATCCTTGAGACAACAAAAAACATCAAGTCGCTCAATCCTGACATAGAACTTTACGGGATCGTCCTCACGATGTACGATAAAAGGGTCAAGCTCACTTATGAAGTCGAGAACGATGTAAGGGAACACTTCGGTGACACGGTTTTCAAGACAGTGATACCGAGGAATGTCAAACTGAGCGAATCGCCGAGCTTCGGAATGCCTATCGTGCTTTACGATATCTCTTCGATAGGAGCTCAGAAATATCTTGAACTCGCACAGGAATTTTTAAAAAAAATGAAATAGGAGAAAGCAATGCTCGAAAAAAGAAAACTTGGAAAAGGGCTTGATGCGCTCATCAAATCGGCACCCGAAAGCGATTACATGGTACTGCCGATAGATTCAATAATCCCGAACGAGAACCAGCCCAGAAAAAAGTTTGATGAGCAGAGACTTCAGGAGCTTTCCGATTCGATAAAACAGTACGGCATCATCCAGCCTATACTTGTCAAGAAAGAGGGTTCGAAATACCGCATAGTCGCAGGTGAAAGAAGATACCGTGCCGCAAAAATGGCCGGACTTACAGAGATGAGAGCCATACTTTTCAAGGGTGAAGAGGATTATCAGGTTTCGCTGATAGAGAACCTCCAGAGAGAGGACCTCAACCCGATAGAAGTCGCGGAAGCATACACAGAACTTATAAAAAGATTCTCCTACACTCAGCAGGAACTTAGTGAAAAAGTCGGGAAAAGCAGAAGCGAAATAAGCAACTGCATGAGGCTTCTAAACCTCACCGGAAAGATACAGGACCTTGTCAGGAACAGCACGATATCGGTCGGACAGGCGAGACCTCTTGCGGTACTTGATAAATCCGAGCAGGAGCTTTTTCTCGACAGGATAATCAGTGACAAGCTAACCGCAAGACAGGTGGAGAAACTTGTTTCATCACTTACTTCAGGCGGAAAGGAAAAAGAGAAAAAAGATGAAGGACCTTACTGGACAGATGAGGAAAAAGAACTCGGAAAGAGCATTAATGCAAAAGTTTCGGTAAAAACAAAAGGGCGCGGGGTTTCAGTGACCATAGAGTTCAGATCAGCTGACGATTTCGATGTTTTCCGTAAAATGATCAAGAAAGCTCAGAAATGACCTTAAGACCTGTAATATTCATTGTACTGTTTCTTTTATATTCAAACCTTTTTGCACAGAACAGATTCACCGTTCTTATCGATCCGGGACACGGAGGTTCAAACAAAGGCGCTGTATATGGAAATCTTGAAGAGCACGAACTGACCCTTTCCATCGCGCTGAAACTTAAGAATCTGCTTGCCGGAAAAAACATCAATGCGGTCCTCACAAGGACATCGGATAAAGAAGTGCCTTTAAAACAGAGGGCTGAACTTATAGAGAGCGTCAAGCCTGATCTTTTCATCTCTATCCATTTCAACAGTCAGAGCTTTCTTACGACAAACCGCGGGTTCGAGATCTATTACCCCGGAGACGATCTTTCTTCAGACAGCGGCAAAATGATAAAGGACTATCACAGGGCGAACTGCTCTTTTCACTACGGTTCCATTTTCAAAGAGCTTTACCTGAAAAGCGCCCTTTTCAACACATATAAAATGTCTTTCAACATGTTCACTCAGAAGCACGATCTGCTTATCTTCGATGCCACGACAGCTCCGGGGCTCCTTCTTGAAGCCGGCTATTTAACATCTCCGGATGACAGGGCATGCATAGAGAACAGCGGTTTCATCAACGACATGTCACAGCTTATCTATGAAGTTCTTGTGAAAAGTTCTCAGGAAAAATGCTACTGATCAGGAATATTTCTTATTTACATACATCTGCTGTGCTATACCAAGAAGGGTGTTGACAAACCAGTAAAGTGTCATGCCGCTCGGCAGCAGGAGCGAGATCCATGTGAAAACAACAGGCATTGTGTACATCATCACCTTCATCTGCATGTTGTCTGTCGTCTGAGGTGTCATTTTTGTCTGAAAAAACATCAGAAGCCCGAGTGAAACGGGGATTATGAAGAACGGGTCCTTTTCAGAAAGGTCAGTTAACCAGAAAGGAAGGAACGGGGCATTATAAAGTTCGACCGCATTCTGGATCATATAGTACAATGCTATGTAAACAGGCATCTGAATGAACATCGGAAGGCATCCTCCAAGCGGATTCACACCCTCTTTCTGATAAAGGAGCATCATCTCTTTGTTCATCGTCTCCTTGTCCTTCTTGTATTTTTCCTGAAGCTCCTTGACCTTGGGCTGAAGCAGTCTCATTTTGTTCATTGATTTGTAACTTGCGTTCGAAAGGGGGAAAAGGAGAAGTTTCACAATTATCGTAAGAAGTATTATCGCAAGTCCGTAATTACCGATGAAACCGTAAAAGAAGTTCAATGCAAGAAGGAGCGGCTCTGCAAGGAATCCGGTCCATCCGAAAGTGACCGCCTTTTCAAGACCTTTGTTCTCGTTGAGAAGGAGCTCTCTTTCTTTTGTTCCGTAATACACATTGAAATCTGCCGTATAACTTTTACCGGGCTCTATTACAACACTTTTTCTCGATACCGTGAACCTGGAGATGTTCTTGTCTGAATCAATGGAAGCAGATGCATTTAACAGTTCATCTCCGGAAATGACACCGAAAAGAAAATATCCGTAATTCAGACCGATCCAGTCCACATCGCTTCCGGCACCTATGAATTCATTGATATCGTCATTATCCGTGCATTCTTCAAAAGTTCTGTCAGCTTTCTGAATAACAATACCGAACTGTCTGGCATAAGCCGAAAAAAGACTGGCATTCTCAAACTGCGAAGTGAAAGTGAGCTGCGGGGTCCAAGAAATATTTGAAGTTCCATTGTTAAAAACGGTTTTTGAAAAAACTGTTTTGAAATTGTCTTCCAGAGCTATTTTCTTTGTTTCGATGATACCTTCATTTTCATATTTGAACTCGACAGACCTGTCTGAAACGCTTTCCAGTGCATAATCAGGTTCACCGCCGAAAACGGAGCTCATTTCGGGAACTGCGCTTTCCTTCGGCACAGCCTGTGCAAGATCCACATTTTTAGAGACATATTTCTCTTTTATTATCTTTGCGGTGGATATTTTTCCCCCTTTTGATGTGAAAGCGAATTCAAGAGAATCGTTTTTTATAGTGCCTGTTTTCTCGGGGTGTGAGATCCCTGCTGTCCGGGCGGGCTGGACTGGTGCAGGCTGAGCGGGTTGGACGGGCTGAGCGGGTTTGGCAGGTTCAGCAGTCCGGGCTGCCTGCTCTGAGGTTTCCTGAGGGACCGGACTTTTTTGAGGTTTCGGAGCAAAGAATTCGGACCAGATGAACATTACAGCGACTGAAAGGACCACCGCTATGATGAAATTTTTGTTTTCCATTTTATGACTCCATTCATTCTACAGGATCGTAACCGCAATTCCTGTTCCACGGATTACACCTTAAAATTCTCCATAATCCAAGAAAAATCCCTTTTACAACACCTTTTTTCTCTATCGCATCTATCATGTACTGTGAACATGTCGGATGAAATCTGCAGCTTCTGCCGAAATAAGGTGACAGAGCGGCCTGATATACTCTTATCAGCTTAATCAGGAGAAATTTCATTCTGTTTTCCCGCAAAGAACTGGAAATCCTTTTTTATTCCGCCAAAAGACATGTCGCTTCTTCTGGGTATTATCACTACATCCAGCGGCCTTGCCAAGGTCTGTCTTTCGAGCCTGAACACTTCTTTTATCCACCTTTTAACTCTGTTCCTTACAACAGAATTTCCAACTTTTTTTGTAACGATCACGCCGAGCCTTGATCTTTCGGATGGATTGAAATTAAAAACAAGAAGCTTTGTCTTAAAGACTTTTCCGGACATTTTAAGACCGGTATATTCACGGCCTTTTCTGATCCTGTCCTGTTTTGAAAATGAAAAGCTCAAAGAATTTGTTGAGGACTACTTTTCGTAAATTGTTACAGAGAGAGTCTTTCTTCCTTTCTTTCTGCGTGCCTTTATGATCTTTCTGCCGTCAGCAGTTCTCATTCTTTTTCTGAAACCGTGAGTTCTCTTTCTTGAAATTTTACTTGGCTGATATGTCCTTTTCATAGCTCACTCCTCAACAAAACTTAAAAGTACCTCAAAAAACTCGGGAAAATATACTCATGAAATATCTCTTGTCAAATATTAAGGTTAAAAACTTTAAAATCCCAAAAAAAATCAGTATGATAGGCAGGCTTTTTTAATGACGGGGCATAATTTGAAAGACGGTGCCGCATTCCTGGAACTGATATCATCTGAAATGGAAAAGGGTCTTTTTTCAGCCTGCCAGTTCAATGGCGGACATACAGGGACCTTCAGTTTTCAAACTACTGAAAAAATAAACAGTGAAACCCCTTTCGACATAGCGTCCATAACAAAAATAGTTCTTACAGCTCCCTTGTTTTATTCACTTTTTTCAAAAAAAGAACTGTCACCTGACACTCATGTCAGGGATCTGATATCAGGGTTTAAAAGTGAAGTGACCGTCTTTGAACTTCTGAGCCACACCTCAGGATTTCAGGCATGGCTCCCTTTTTATGAACTTGCAGGGAATTTAACAGACATAAATGATAGAAAAAAAGCCGTAACAGAAATTATAGACAACAGCAAAAGAAACGAAAAGACCTATCTTTACAGTGACTTGAACTATATTCTGCTCGGGTTCATTCTCGAAAAGGTCCACGGAAAGAACCTCGATAAGATCTTTGATGACTTTAAAAAAGAGAACTGCATCTCTTCAGATATCACCTTTAATCCGGTTAAAAAAGTTCCCTCCACAGCTTTTTCAAAATTGCGCAGCGGATTCCCGGACGGGACAGTAGAAGATGAAAACTGCTATTTTCTGGGAGGCATGACGGGACACGCCGGACTTTTTGCAAGCGTTGCTGACACAGTTTCATATTTCAAAACCCTGATTGGAAAAGAATGGTTCATGAAAACCGGAACGGAACTTGATTTCGCAGGATTTGACAGACCGTCGGGAACTGATTCCAATTACGGAAAGAATGCACAGAAAAATTTGATCGGACACCTCGGTTTTACAGGAACAGCGGTACTCATTGACCCTGAAACAGAAAATGTGTCAGCTTTTTTCACAAACTCGACCCATCCGTCACCTGAAAAACCGGATAGAAAAGAGCGGCTGAAAAGATGCAGACAGTTATTTTTTGATTCATGTTTTTAATTGATACGGATTAGATCAACTCCCCGGTTTCCAATCGAATCCCCATGGTTTCTTTGGTTTTTCGGTGTTTGGTGTGTAATCAGATAATGGACATTTTGCGGGATAGAAGTCGCAGTAACATTCAAGATCTCTTACGACGAGTTCCTCTTTGCTTTGGAAAACATAAACATGATTATAAAGATAACCGGAATCTTTAATTATTTTGAGATCAAACGGCTCTTCCATGCAAACAACTTTTCCATCTTTGAATCTGTATAAACATGTGTCTTTGACATCTGTTGTTCCGCCATTTGAATATTTTCTCATGAACAGAATATGTTTTTCATCAAAATCGCCTGCCTGAATGGAGTTTAATTCCGACCACTCGTACAAAACTGTATATTTTATATCACTTTTATTCGTTATGTCAGCCATAACCAGTCTTACTTTTTTGTCACCTGTTGTTTCCTGTGAAGAGTAAATAACTGTGTTTTTATCTTTAAGAAGAGGATATCTTCCGTATTCATCTTCTCTTGATACTTTAAAACATCCGGCATCGCCTTTTGAAAGATCACAGAACTGAACCTGAATATCATAATCAAAATACACCACAAAACTGTCAATCATCGAAGGATATCCCGCCCTTCTCTCTGATCCGTAAAGAGTGTCCTTTTTATATGTCAGTTCTTTCCATTTATTCCACTCACCAATCTTTGTGTAAAGAAGTCTCATATCTGTTGCATCACCGCCAAAATATGCACTCATAAAAAGATATGTCTCACTTGCTCTCACATCCACAAGTTCCGACGGTGTTTCTGCAAACTTCAAGGCATATCCGTATTTGTTAAGCTCCTTATCATAATACAGAAGATGTCTATTTTTCGGACCGTAATATGGACTATCAGGATAATCTGAGTCTATACGTTGATCATATGTTGAAACAAAATAGTATTTTCTGTTCTGCCACCCATCCATATACCCTCGACCTATCCTTTCAACTTTCCGGGTATTTATGTCGTAGGCGTATGCTCCGCCACCCTGCCAGGATGTAGTACCATTTTGCATTGCAGATAAAATCTTTCCATCAACTTCATTAAAAAGAACCGTATTTGCGATGTCACTTGCATACCACCATCCGGCTGTAAGCAGAGCATCACACTGAAACTTTCCGGCTTCAGATGCTTTTTTTGAAAAATAATCGCCAGTTCCATTTACCATTATTGATTCAAAAGCATAGTTTTCAGAACACTGATCATACGGCGCAGGGGTGCATTCTTCGCACATATCACCCCCGCATACTTTCGACCAAAGTGCTTTTACATCTTCGGGGTCTGATGACTTGACGGGTTTATCGCCGTAATAATAATATGCAATGTTCTTATCTGAATCAGAGTACTCTTCCCAGTATGGATTACCGCTCATATCGGGAATTTCAACATCCCTTTCCCATTCATCATCCGACTCCGTTAAAACTTCGTCGGACGGGTCGTCGGACAAGTCATCAATGTCTTTGTCGGTCCTGACTGAATCAATATCGTTCTTTGTGTCATTATCCGCAAGACTGTCACTGTCGTTTTTCGGATTATTACCGTTACAGGAAGTACATGACCAGAAAAGAAACAGAAGCAATATGATTAATATATTACGCATAAAATCCTCCTTAATTAACCCCATCCCAACCCTTGCCCCTAAAGGGGAAGGGCTTGATTAAAGTTCCTTTCCTTTAGGAGAGGGATTCAGGGTGAGGTCTACCACCCATCCGTTTCGCAATTCTCTTCATTGTATCCGTCACAGGTTGAATTGCAAGCGGACGAGCCGCCTATATATTCGGCATCGAATTCCTTATAAACGATGACCGGAAACTGCAACTTGCGATTCAGGCAGTTATGATTATTATACTGCTGAAAACCGCCAGTTAATACTAACAGAATGCGGAGATATGATGAGCGGCGGCATAAAAATAGTTTCAACAAATAAAAAGATATTCAGGAACTACGAGATAATCGATAAAATAGAGTCCGGAATTGTTCTTCTGGGAACTGAGATCAAGTCCATCAGGGACGGAAATGTCTCTTTCCGTGACAGTTTCGTCGATATCGTAAACGGCGAGATGTGGCTCATAGGTTTTTCGATAGCACCTTATGCGACCGGCAACATCTGGAACCACAAAGAGGACAGAAAACGGAAACTTCTGCTTAGAAAAAGAGACATTCTCAAATGGGATGCAAAAATTAAAGAACGCGGTTTCACAGTCGTTCCCATTGATATCTATCTGAAGAACGGCAGGGCGAAAATGACGATAGGGCTTGCCCGTGGAAAAACATCATACGACAAAAGGGCCGACCTGAAAGAGAAGGACATAGAACGGGATTCAAAGAGGTTCACGGAAAAATACAGATGAACACCAGACAGTACGGAGCTCAGGCCGAAGAATTCACTGCAAAATGGCTCGAAGAAAGAGGTTACACCATACTCGACCGTAATTTTTTCATGCGCGGCGGAGAGCTTGACATCATAGCTCAAATAGAAGACACGATCGCTTTTGTCGAGGTCAGAAGCTGGGACAGAACATTCTGGGATGGCGGGACACCTCTTGAAACGATAGGTCCTGAGAAAATAAAACACATAATAAAAACGGCTCTTTACTATATCCAGAAAAAGCGGATCTGCCTTCAGACATACAACATCAGGTTCGATGTGGCGGCCCTTGTAAGAAACGGATCCGGTGATTTTGAAATGGATTATCTTGAAGCCGCTTTTGATACTGACGGATCGCACTGAGACCGGAGATAAAAAATGAGCGGTAACCTTTTCATCGTGGCAACGCCCATCGGCAACATGGGCGACATCACTCAGAGAGCCAGACAGGTCCTTGAAAGCTGTGACCTTATTCTTGCCGAGGACAGCAGGGTCACTGGAACTCTTCTCGGAATGCTCGGGATCAGTAAAAAAGTGCTTTCCTATCACAAATTCACCGAAAAGAAATTCCTTGACGGCCATATTGAAGAACTTAAGAACGGAAAGAACATTGCACTTGTGAGCGATGCCGGAACTCCGGCAGTAAGCGATCCCGGCAAGTTCATTGTAAGGGCCGCTCTCGATAACGGCATACCTGTCATACCGGTTCCGGGCGCATGCGCCGCGGCAGTTGCTTTTTCAAGTTCAGGAGCGATGTCAGATTCTTTCATTTTTGCAGGCTTTCTTCCGTCAAAAGGGGCTGAAAGGGATGAATCACTCGGAAAGTTCCTGTCATACGGGCTTCCTGTGATATTTTATGAAGCGCCGACAAGAATAAAAGATCTGGTGAAAAAACTTCAGGATGCAGAATGCAGAATTGTTGTAATGCGGGAGCTGACCAAGCACTTCGAGGAGATATTTGCATATGACGGCAGGGAGATAAAGGAAAAAGGCGAGTTCACCGTAGTGGCGGAACCTGCCATTGCAAAAAAAGAAACTGTGGAAATAGACACTCAACTGCTTGATATGATTAAAGCTTCACCGCTTTCAGCAAAAGACGCATCTGTTCTGCTTTCAAGGATATATCCCAACATACCGAAAAATGAGATAAAAAAACATTTCATGACCGGAAGAAACTCTTAATTTCCTTGCAAAAAAAATACTGTTATGTTAAAAATCCCAAGCTATAGTGTAATGGACCAATTATATGATAACTAATTTTAAAGAACTGATACTTGGTAACAAAGGTGCTGTTGAAGCATTTCAGACCCTTGGCAACGGCGCATCAATAAGGGTTATAATGTGTGACGGATGTGACATTCTCGTATCAAAGGCGTCCGGAAAGATCAATGTGAACCGGTTCAACCCTTCTTCTGACAGACCCGACCTGACCGTCAGCATACCTTATGAGACGGTACAGTCCGTTTTTTCGGCCGGAACCTCAAATGCACGCGATTTCATTGTGAATTCAGCCTCCATACTCACTGATAAGGACAACATTGAAAAGATCTCTGTCTCGGCACACACAGGAATAATGAAACTTACAATGCTCGGATATCTGAAAGCCATTCCCATCGGGGGATCGGGACTTATCAAGATACTCAGCCGCTACGGAATAAATTCGATCACAGACATAAAAAGAAAACTTGCAAAGCTTACAAATAGATAAAAACCAGAGGACAGTATGAGTAGGAACCTTCTTGTTTATGAATCAGACGCAACAATGGCAGATGCCCTGAAAAAACTTTTTTCGGCATACAAGTTCAAAGTTTTCACAGCCAGTTCGGAAGGAAGGGTGCAGGAAGCTCTCGGAAAAGAGAAGATGGACCTTTTCATAATAAGGGCTGAAAATCCCGGGATGAAGGGTTTCATGCTCTGCAAGAAGATCCGCTCCATCGACGGTTACGGAACAACTCCTATTCTGCTTATTTCAAGTAACGCTACCGATGAGGTGTTCGAAAAGCACAGACAGTTCGATTACAGAGCCGATTTCTACCTCAACATCCCTACAGACAACGAGACGATCCTGGCCGCCACACATGCGATATTCCCCTTCCTTGAAGATATTTCCGAATCAGCAGGTGACAGTTCCGGAAAGGACAAGGTGATAAATGAGCTGAAACAGAGAATTTCCGAACTTGAGGCCATACTTTCCGAGAAAAAGAACGAAACATCCCCTGTCGGCAACAGTGAAGAGCTCGAATCCATCATGCAGGAAAACGAAAAGCTTTCCGAACTTAATGCACTGCTCTCAGAGAACCTGAGCAAGACCGAAAATGAATCCGGTGAACTGAAAGATGCCCTTGCACAGAAAAGTTTTCAGCTGAAAGGGCTTGAAGAGAAGATAGAGTCCCTTCAGAAGAGCGCCCAGTCCGCCACTGCTGCAGAAAAAGAGCTGAAAAAAGCTCATGAAGAAGCACAGAGACTTACCGGAACAATTGATATGTTCAAAGAAGAGCTTGCAAACCTCAAAAAAGAGAACGGCGAACTTAAGAACACTGTGAAAGAGCTTGAAAAATCCGCAAGCAGATCTGAATCGGATTCAAAAGAACTTGCTGAAATGAAGAAAAAACTTACTGAACAGAAGGACCAGAACGATGTCCTGAATGTCTACAACAAGGAAATGAAAGACCGCGTCAAGAAAACAGAGGCGGACCTTGCCGACGCAGTATCTAAAAAAGAGAAAGCCGAGACTGAACTTGCAAAAACAGTAAAGGAAAAAGATGAGAAATTCCAGAAAACTATAAAAGAAAAAGAAGACGAATTTGAAAAAAATCTTAAAGAAAAAACTGTCGAATTTGAAAAAGCAATAAAAGAAAAAACTGCTGAACTTGAAGAAAAAAATAGGATCCTTGAAGAAGCTGAAAATGAAATGGGTGAGCTAAAAAATGCCGTCGCAGGTCTCGCTGAACTCAACGAAGAACTTGAAAAGGTAAGAAAAGAAAAAGACGATATCCTGAAAAACAACGAATCTCTGCGCGGAGAGATAGAGGAGCTTACCGAGACCGTGACAAAGGGTGCGGAACTTGCCGAGCAGTTTGAAACTCTTCAGGCTGAAAAGAAAGACCTCGAAGAAAAGCTCAATGAGAGAAGGGACCGCATAAAGGACCTCAACGATGAAATGGATAAACTTTCTGAAAAAATAGAACTTCTCGACAGCACGATCGCGGAAAACGAGGAAATGAAAGCGAAGATCACAGAAAATGAGAAGCTGATCGGAGAAAATTCAAAGAAGATCGAAGAAATGTCTGAAGAGCTCGAAAAGCTCAGATCGGAAAATACGGTTAACAGGGAAATGCTCACAAAAATGCGTGATATCATTTCCGGGTTCAAAAGCTGACCGGAGAAAAAATGAAAATTGAAATGACACCTCTGCTTCTGCTTGAAATGCTTCTTGAATATGATGTAATAACTTCTGAACAGAAAGACCTCATTTCTTCAAGACTGGATTATTTCTCCTCCATGTTCGAGAACACTTATAAAAGACAGCCTTTTGTCACGGAACTCATCGTTTTCATCTGTGAAAAGGAGTCGATAAAGATCGAAGAGGAGCAGGTGCTCAAGCTCATCGCGGCAAGAGCGGGATGCGAATATGTGGTAATAGATCCGCTGAAGGTCGATTCCCAGCTTGCAGTAAAAACAATAAGCGCATCATACGGCAGAATAAACAGGGTTCTTCCCATGAAAAAGGAAGGAGATGTCATCACGCTTGCAATGGCGGATCCTTTTAGAATGGATGTGATAGATCAGCTTTCCTCCACTACCTCATGCGATATACTGCCGGTCGTTGCATCCTCAAAGGATATAGACAGAGTTGTTTCAGACCTTTTCGGTTTTAAAAAATCCATTAAGGCGGCTGCGGATGACTTTGTAAGAGAGGGATTTAACAATCTGGAGAATCTGACTGATCTGGGCAAAGCCCGCAACATGGATGACAAGCACATCATCAATGCCGTGGATTATATGCTCAAGTATGCAATAGATCAGGAAGCGAGCGACATTCACATAGAGCCCAAAAGGAACGAGACCAGTATAAGGTTCAGGCTTGACGGAATACTGCACACAATATATTCATTCCCGTTCGAGGCGCATCTTCCTTTCGTAAGCCGCCTTAAAATGCTTGCAAAAATGGATATCGCTGAAAAAAGAAGACCTCAGGACGGAAGAATAAAAGTCGTCACGGAGACCGGGCTCGAGGTTGAGCTCAGAGCAAGTACGATACCGGTTGTAAACGGTGAGAAGATGGTGCTCCGTATACTTGAATCCGGCGGTTTCGTAAAGAACATCAGCAATATCGGGTTCACTCCCGACCAGCTTGACAACTATATGCTTTCGCTTAAAAAAGGCTACGGAATGGTCCTTGTTACAGGGCCTACGGGAAGCGGAAAATCCACGACGCTCTATTCCACGCTTAAGAACCTTGCATCGCCTGACATAAACATAGTTTCTGTTGAAGATCCCATTGAAATAGTGATCGAGGAGATCAATCAGATGGGAGTGAATGTGAAGGCCGGAATAACTTTCTCAAGCGCTCTGAGGCACATTCTGAGACAGGACCCCGACATCATAATGATCGGAGAGATCAGGGACAAGGAGACCGCGACAAATGCCGTTCAGGCTGCTCTTACGGGGCATCTTGTTCTTGCAACTCTTCATACGAACGATACAGCCACAACAGTGGAAAGACTTGCAGATCTCGGAGTGGAACCGTTCATGATCGCAAGTGTGCTCAACTCCATATCCGCACAGAGACTTGTAAGAAAGGTCTGTCCTTTCTGCTCTTTCATAAGAGAAATGAAAGAAGAGGAGAAGATAACACTGCATCTGCCTGTCGAGAACACTTACAAGATACGAGATTCCGAAGGCTGTGTAAAATGCCGTTATACAGGTTACAAAGGGCGTACCGCAATAATCGAATACATGCCGGTGACACCGAAAATGAGATCGCTCATTTCATCTGAAGCCACTACCGACGAGATCAGGAACAACGCGGTCATGGACGGAATGCTTACACTCAGGGAGTCCGCGATACGGAAACTTGCTGACGGGGTGACAACTTTCGATGAGATAGTCAAAGCCCTTTATTATGAATAATTCCTTTAATTCCGGAGATCTTCAAAATGGTCAAAAGATTCGACCCTGCTAAACTGCACGAACTTGTCAAGGAAGCTGTAAAACTTGATCTCCCCAGAGAGGAGAAATTTAAAAAACTCGTTGATCTCATAGATGCCGAATATCCAGGCAAGCTTAACACAAAAGAGTTCAAGTGGATATTCAACAATGCAAACGGGGCCATGGGCATAATGACCCTTCTCTACGGCTCGTTCACTGAGTATATGATCATTTTCGGTTCTCCCATCGGCACGGAGGGACATTCCGGAAGATACTGGGCGGTCGTAAATGACATTATGATCGAAGGTGAAATGTGGACATATGATGAAGGAACCATTGACAGAAAGGTCTTTCTTCCCGGAGACTGGGCACAGTTGAAGTTCAGGAAGTCAAAAGGCTATGTGATCAGAGAGAACGGCTGGATGCTTGAATACAGTTCGGGATTGATACCTTCGATGCTTCCGATGGGAATATGGGACAATCTTTTCAGCAACCTCGATTTCAAGAGCCTTTTTCAGCTTTTCTGGATATACGGCGGAATGGTCATAAAGAACATGTTCAGACTCAGATTTTAAATAACACGGAGAAAATGATGAAAGACAGAATTTTCAAAGTATTTCTGCTCACGGCCGCATTGACAGTCTTTGCGGCATGTGACAATCAGTTCGAAGGTTTCACAAAAGGCGAATCTATGATGACTTTCACCACAATGAACATGAGGCTCGGTGATGAGCTTCCTTTCTACGATGAAAGAACTGCTGTAAAGCTTGATGTGCTCAGTGAAGCCGATGCCGATGTAATATGCATTCAGGAACTTTACAACTCAAAGGACATCCTGAAGGTCAAGGATTTCTTTGAAAAGGACCTGAAATACAACAAACCTTTGTGGCTCATTACAAATGAAGATGATTTCGAGCCCATTCCGCCGGCATGCACACAGGAGGATGTTGCTCCGATTATATCCTGCTATATGGAAAACTGCATGGTGGAAGGCGCGTCTCAGACCTGCATTCTTACTGAGTGCGGAACGATATTCCTCACACTTCCGCAAGCCTGTCAGACATGTCTTCTCGGACAGGGCATCGGAGCGATCGCAGGCGGAGATATCCAGGCTGTCCTTCAGGGCTGCATGACAGAGACCAAATTCGACTACAACTATGACGGCAACAATGGCATTCTTCTTGTATCAAGATATCCGATGAAAAACAAAGGCTCATTGGGGCTCACTTCATATGGCAACTACAGAATGGCTATCTATGCTACAATCCAGACAAGCTTATCCAAGCCCGGCATCGGCGATGTACAGGTTATTTGCACGGGCCTTTCAAAGCTCAGCGACGCTGAATACGGCGGACTTGCAGGAGGATGGGCTCAGGAACAGATGACCCAGGTCAGCGAAATACTCGCTATCCCTGTGAAAGATGAAGTTTCACAGCGTGTAATAATGGGTGATTTCAACGGTAATACTGCGGGCGGCTATAACATTAAAGAATCCAACACCGCTCCAGTATCCGCGATAATATCGGCCGGTTATTACGATCCGTATTTCGATATTTCAGAGGATGATGAACTTCCATGCACGGTCTGCGCTGAAAATCCGATGGTTGAAACGGGTGCTGATTCTATTCCCGATCATATATTCTTCCTGAACAAAAGGGGCTTCCTTTTTGAAACCAAGAGAACTTTCATAAACGAGTTTATAAAGTTTGAGAATAACAAGAAAGAAAGATATTCTCTTTCCGACCATTACGGCATGACCGTCAAAATGACCGCAGACCCGAACTTCTAGTTCTGCTGTTTCGGCATATATCTGTAACTTATCCTGAAATTGAATGTCAGAAGGTGCGGGATCTGTACCACCGACCAGTCATATTTGACCTCAAGACCCAGTGCGAGGAACCTGATAACAGCGACATCAAATCCCGTCCTGAGATAAAATCCCGGGCTGAATGATGCTGACACACCGCTTTCCCCCGCAAGCTGCTGAATTCCGACACTGAAACTGAGCCCGCCTCCCAGAAAAACGCCCAGTCTGTTGAAAAACTGCATTACGGCTCTTGGTCCGATCGTGAACTGGGGCATGAAATAATAATCCTTTTTCCCTGTATCAAAAAGGGTTTCCGATTCGGAATCCTTCCAGTTCAGATGAAGAAAGAGTGCGTTATCAATACTTAGATATCTGTTTATCGAAGGTTCATAGAAAAGGCTTACATTCATTCCTGATTTAGCATAGCCGGAATAGTCATGGAACCAGCTGTGTCCGGCGGAAAAGCCTGCATATGAACACCTTTCCTCTTCACCGGAGCACACAATGGTGAACAGAAGTGTGAAAACTATCGCAAGCAGTTTTTTCATGTCAATCCGTTTTTTTAAGACCTTCCGGCATGGTTCCGTTGTTAATGTATTTCACTTTCGCATTCTTTATTATCACTTTTCCTGCCGGAAGTCCCTTTTTTTTCATCACATTCTTTCTTTCGGTGTACCACACTTCTCCGCTCATCCCTTTTTTAGCCTTGCTGTAATAAAGAGCGAGCAGACAGCCGTTCAAAAGGTCGGCGCCTGTCATTTCCTCCCCTTTTTTCATCTTAAGTATCACATGGCTTCCGTGGTGGTCCTTTGCATGGAACCACATATCGTGAGGTGAAGATATTTTGAATGTCAGCTCATCGTTATCCCTCGCCTCTTTACCCACAAGGAATATCTTTCCGCTGTCTGTCCGGTACTCATGATAAGGAACATGCTGACGATTTTTTTCAGCTTTTTTCCTATTTACCGGCAAAGATCCGTTATCTTCAGGGATCGCAACTGCACTGTTCTCTATTTCCCAAAGAGTTTCTGCAAGTCTTTTCTGAGTCAGTTCAAGCCCTTTTTTCGCCTTCCTGACCTTATTGAAAAAAAGTTCCATGTTCTCAAGCACGGTCTTTGAAGGATCGAGCTGTATCTTCTTTTTCTGCCCATCTGTATCAAAAACTTCAATGTCATTCGTTCTCACTGCAGGACTTATCAAAGAAAGGTTGGCCTTTATTAGCGGCGCCAGCTTTCCGTATTTACTTATGTCATCTGTGTATTTTGCGATCTGAGATTCAAGATTTCCGGCAAGTTTCTGAAGTTTTCTTATTTTTTCCGCTAGGTACTGCTCTTTTTTAATTCCGGCTTTCCGTTCCATCTCTTCAAAGAACCTTTTCTCCCAGTCCTGCGGAGCTGTCACTGGTTCATAATGTCTCATCGGTTCTTTCAGCGGTTCAAGTCCTGAGTCTTTCTTTTCGCTCCAGATGACATTTCCATCTTTACTGGCGATAAACAGCGCCTGTCCGTTAAAAAGAGGTATTATCAGGTCACGGTCGTACGATTCGATCCTGACAACTTTTCCAAACTGCTCCATGACAGAAACTCTGTTTATCCTGCCGGAGAAATTTGCTCTCAGACCTTCTTCCAGCCTTGTTAGAGGTTCTTTTTTGAAATGTGCAGGATCTGAAACGGGGATGAGTATTTTTTCAGAGGTGCTGAAAAATATCCCGCCTATATTTGCGCCGTAAAGTTTTATGAGTGTGCCGCCGTTTGACCGGTATATTGCGCTGACTATGGCTCCGTTTGCATTTTCACTGATATATGCAGCGGTCTGGATCAATTCAGAGAGGAACATTCTATCCTTCGAAAAATGATTCTATCCTGCGGTTGCCCGAAGCATTCCTCGCTCTGTTCCTTGACCAGAGGCGGAGCTCCTTGATACTTTCCTCATATGTTTTTGAAAGCGGGACCGTTCTGCGCAAGACCTCTTCGATCATTTTCTGATTTAACTGTAAATTTTTTGAATATGCCGTGATAAGGCCGTCAACAACTATCTGCTCTATCTCTGCTCCGCTGAAGCTTTCAGTGTCGCCGGCAAGTTTATCAACATCAAAATTCTCCCACTTTCTGTGCCTTTTTGACAGGTGTATTTTGAATATCTCCTCTCTTTCGCTCTTTGAAGGAAGGTCGACAAAAAATATCTCGTCGAAACGCCCTTTTCTGAGCAGTTCGGGGGGAAGAAGGGATACTTTGTTCGCCGTAGCGACAAGGAAAACAGGCTCTTTCTTCTCCTGCATCCATGTCATGAGCCATCCGAGAACCCTTCTTATCTCGGCCCCTTCACTTTCCTGAGAGAGCGCTTTTTCAAGCTCGTCTATCCATAGCACGACGGGTGCAAAACCTTCGAGAGTCGCTATCGCATCTTTCAGAAGCTCCTCGACGCTCCGTCCTTTTCTGAAAAGATTAATGAAATCAAGCCTGACAAGGGGGAAATTCCATATATTTGCTATGACTTTTGCTGTAAGTGATTTTCCGCATCCCTGAACTCCGAGCATGAGCATTCCTTTGGGCATCGGTATGCCGAAATCCCTTGCATCCTGCGAGAAATTCCCTTTTCTTTCTATTATCCACTTTTTCAGTTCGTTCAATCCGCCGATCTGGTCGATCCCGTCATCGATGTGGACTACTTCAAGTATTTCGTTCTGCCGGAGCAGGCTTCTTTTCTTTTCAAGGAGCAGTGCTACCGCTTCATCCTCTTTCAGCTGTGCAAGCTCTTCGATTATTCCGTCGATCCTTGAGAACGGGAATCCCTTGAAATTCTCAAATATTGTCTTTTTTCCGTTATCTGAAAAAGGAAGTGCTTTTATTTTGCCGGCAAATATCGTCAGCTCCAGTTTCTCGGGTTCGATCACCGCATATCTTGTAAGCACGGCGGGAAGGTCCATCTCTTTGCAGAAAAAAGTGACATCGCTATCTGTCTTTGATATCAGTTCAAAAAATGCAAGTGCGGAGACTTCATCTGAAAAAAGATGTTCCGCATAAGCCAGAGCCGCAGGTTTATTGCTCTTTACAGCATTGAAAAGCTTTTCAAGCACCGCTTCTCTGGTCAAACCCGACCACTCGATTTTTCCCGGATGCTCCCTGATACTGAAAACCGGATCGTTACACATCACAATCTTTAACATGATCATCCTCCAATGGCTTCCCGGAATTATACAGCAATGAGATTATTTGGCAAATCGTGAAAACACTGCGGGCTTTCAAAGTATTTTACCGTAACTACTTCGTTTCAACGGAATATTCAGCATGTATCTTTTTTACTTCTTCGACACCTTCATCTGAGGTTTCAGTCCATGAAAAAAGAATTGATTCCTTTTTATCGTTAAAGGAAAAATCTCCACTATTCATCGATTTGTCATTTTTATACGAATAAAATTCTGTAGGATTATCAGGGTTTTCAACATCGAATTCCCAGCTTATTCTTTCAAAATATGTGTCACTGCTGAATGACATACCCAAAGGTCCGATGGAACATTTGGTGTTTTCAGCGGGCGGAGTGCTGAAACTACAGCTGACAACTTCTCCAAACTCAATTGTTTCGGGAACCAATTCAGGACACTGAACATCTTCCATTTCTCCAGTTTCAAAATTCACTTCTTTGCATGTATCATTCAATATAAATTTCATTTTCTGGATTTCTGAAATGATCTCTTCAATATCAATGTCGTAGTAATCATTGATGTTTCCACATTGATTTCCCGCACCGGATTTTAAGCTTAACGATGATGAAGCCTCCCATGACATTTGTTTACATCCTCCTTCCCCGCAGCCGATCAACAAAAAAAGCATAACAACCGCGATAATTATTTTATTCATTTTCTTCCTCCGAATAATGTACCGGCAATCATTCAGCACATCGGAAACCAATGTATCCACAACCTTTAAAGTATGGTACTTTCGCATCTCTGCTTGTTGTTATCAATCCTATATCAGAGCTTATATATGATCCGCCGCGGAGAATACGCCAGTCACCAGTTTCAGGACCTGTCGGATTTTCCGTAGGTGATTCGGTATAATATGTTTCACTGAACCAGTCATTTACCCATTCTTGAGCATTTCCGGCCATATCGTATAAACCATACGGGCTTTTCCCTTTTTCCTTGCTCCCAACTATCCAGGTTGTGCCTTTTCCGCATCCGTACGAAGTATCATTTTCAGGAAAAAAGACTGCATATTCACAGCTTGGGGACTCTTCACCCCATGGATAGACAATACTGTCAGTACCCCGTGCCGCTTTTTCCCACTGCGCTTCGGTCGGAAGTCTTTTTCCAACCCACTCACAATAAGCTTTAGCTCCATACCAACTTACACAGTTCATCGGATGATCTTTTTTTAATTCATCTCCAAGATTACATGGATATGCTCCGCCATCACTTGTCATATAATGCGGCTCGTTTTCATTACTGTTATTGCAATTCCCGGCATCTATACACTTCTGATATTCGCCGGCAGTAACTTCATATTTACCTATTCTGTATGCCGAAAGTGTCACTTCATGTGCCGGAGAACTTGAACTGATGCAATATGTTCCGCCTGAACAGCCCATCATGAAAGGACCCGCCGGAATATCTATCATTGCTCCTATATCATCAGGACCGGAGTCCCCTGAATCATCATTATCAATATCGGGGGAGGTGTCACCTTCGTCTTCGTCAACAGGCGTATCATCGGTGACATCCGGATCGGCATTTAATTCATCATTTCCGTCACTAACACTTGCTGCATCACTGTCACCTGAAACATCGTTGTCAGATGATTTTTCTTTATCTCCACAGGATATCATAAAAAAAATGATCACGAAAACAGACAGCATATTTCTCATTTTATGTCTCCAAAAGTTCAAAAGATCAGGCTTTTAGTTTAAGAATCCGAACCTTTTTATTATAAGTAATCTAACAAACATTTGGTATTCCGTCAACCTCGATTGTTTTTATAGACCTCACAGATCAACAAAACTTTAAAACTGTTCCTTTTTCTGATATAAACTGCGCAGTGTTGAAAAAATGAAAGGAGAGAACAATGCAGGTTGTAAAGAGCGTGAGTGAATTAAGGGCTTTGCGCAGAGAGTTAAAAGGCTCTGCGGGTTTTGTTCCGACGATGGGTGCGCTCCACGAGGGTCACATGGAGCTGATAAAAAGGAGTGCGTCTGAATGCGGCTCCACGATCGTGAGCATTTTCGTTAATCCTACGCAGTTCGGCCCGAACGAGGACTTTGCCAAGTATCCGAGAACTCTTGATGACGATCTCAAAAAATGCGAGGAGGCCGGCGCAACGATAGTTTTCACGCCGGAAAAAGAGGAGATCTACGGCAAAGGTACACCGTTCATAACATTCAAAGTGTCATCCGACATAGCTTCAATACTCTGCGGAAAAAGCAGACCGGGGCATTTTGACGGGGTCGTGCAAGTAGTTTCGATACTTTTCAATATAGTACAGCCCGATATAGCATTTTTTGGCGAAAAGGATTTTCAGCAGCTCGCAATAATCAGAAAAATGGCCTCGGACCTCCATTTTCCCGTTAAGATCAAGGGGATCCCGACAGTCCGCGAAAAGGACGGACTTGCAAAAAGTTCCAGGAACCGCTACCTTTCACCTGAAGAAAGGTCGCTCGCTCCGAACATTTACAAAGTGCTTGAATACATTAAACAGAAAGCTGTTTCCGCACGGTTTGACAGGCTTGCGGTTCCGATAGAGTTCGTTGAAGCCGAAGCGGTCAGAAAACTCGAATCTCTCGTTCCGGGAATCAGAATTGACTATCTTGAAATAAGGAATAGTACAGATCTTTCAAAAAGCAGGTTTCTCGTGAAAGATTCACATGTTTTCATCGCGGCGTACATCGGCAACACAAGACTTATAGATAACATGTTCATAGGAGGATAAATTGGTCCGCTTTTCAAAAAGCATAATCGAATCAGCGCCCTACCCGTTCAAAAAAGTCAATGATATAAAAGCTGAATATATAAAAAAAGGTATCAAGGTCATCGACCTGGGAGTTGGCGACACATCACTTTCAGCTCCTGCCGGAGCAGTCGAAGCACTGAAAAAAGCGGCCGAAAACCCAGTCAATCATCATTACAACTTCTATAATGGATACCCTTTCTTCCGCGAAGCCGCCGCTGTGTGGATGGAACGCAGGCACGGCGTGAAGCTCGATCCTGAAAAAGAGATAACCGCTCTCATCGGAACAAAAGAAGGGCTTTTCAGAGTATCTTCAGCTTTCATCGATACCGGTGACATCGCAATAGTGCCGGGACCCGCATATCCAGCTGTTCAGTCAGGAATAGAGACTGCGGGGGGAAGCGCTTATTTCATACCTCAGAGAATTGAGAACGGGTTTCTTCCTGATCTAAGCAAAATACCTGAAAACATTAAGAATAAAGCCAAGTACATTTACATAAACTATCCTAACAATCCCACCACCGGCACAATGAACGCGGAATTTGCAAAAGAGCTCCTGTCACAGGCACAGAAATACGACTGGGCGGTGATCTCGGACATGGCATATTCCGAAGTTTATGAAGATTCAAGGAACATTTCACTTCTTGAACTCCCCGGAGCAATTGAAAGGGTGATAGAATTCCACTCACTTTCCAAAACATTCAGCATGACAGGGTTCAGGATCGGGTTCGCCGCAGGTGCAGCCGGCATCATATCCGCTCTGGTAAAGATAAAAGCTATCAGAGGCTCTTCTGTGTTCCAGCCCGTTCAGGCGGCAGGAGCGTACGCAATGCTCAATTGCGACGATTATCTTGTAAACATGCGGTATTACTACAAGAACAACCGGACTCTGCTGAAATCGATTTTTTCAAAAAATGGTATTGAATATTTTGATTCCGGGAGTACATTCTATGTGTGGGCCAAAGTTCCTGACGGATTGACATCCATGGAATTTGCGGCGTTGATGATTGAAAAACACGGAACTGTAATAACTCCGGGTTCTCTTCTTGGAAATGAAGGTGAAGGCTGGTTCAGGGCGTGCTTCGCTTGCAAAACGGAAGATCTTATTGAATTCGGCGGCAGACTGAGGTTATGAAATGAAGTATCTTATCTCTCTTGGTTCAAATGTAGGTAACGGACTGGACAATATTTCCAGAGCAATCATGCATCTTGAGGACAGGAACATAGCTGTGCAGGAATATTCGAACGTTTACTGCTCATCCCCTGTCGATTTTGTCTGCCAGGACGATTTTCTAAATGTTTCCGCTATGATAGAAACAGAACTTCAGCCTGATGAACTGCTTAGGAAACTGAAAGATGTTGAAAATGAAATGGGCAGGATAAAAACTGTGCCCAAAGGCCCGAGGAATATTGATCTTGACATACTTTTCTGGGAGAAAGGGACACATTCATCAAAATCTCTTACAATCCCTCACAAAGAGGCGATGAACAGACTTTTTGTGATATTCCCCACTCTTGAAATAATCGAAAGGACCGATATTTTTGAAACTGAAAAACTGTCACTCCAGAGAACAATAGAGAACAGGAAGGACAAGTTTACAGGACAGCGGATAGAGAAATTATGTCCTTTAAATATGGAGAAAGTGAGCTATGAGTGGAAAGATCGTTGACAAACTGCTTGAAAAGGTTCCATTTTCCAATGAGATCAGGGAAGCTATAAAAGAGAATCTCGACCTGACATTCACGAAACAGCTCGCTTCGGAGATCGTTCATCAGGTCGCAGGACAGAGCGATAAACTGAAAAAAGAGCTCGCCACAATGATCTCAAACGAGGTCCAGAAGGAGCTTTCGCGCATTGACAAGCCGGAACTGCTTGCAAAAACCCTTGAAAACCTTGAGATCACAATAAGTTTTAAGAGAAAATCTTAGAACTGCCTCAGATATTCATCCAGATTGGCGGCTGTAACATATATCCCGAACCCGGGATTTTCTTCATTCTCCCTGTCAAACATCCTGTTTATCATAAGAGGTGTCAGGTTTTCTGAAGGATGGACCGAATCGTACCAGTATTTCTTTTCATTGTATGCCGAAACAGAGAAGTTGTTGAAATCATGAAAACCGCCGAATATCCTGACAAGTTCTCTCTTATAGGTTATGAACATCTCTCTCAGTCGCGGATCTGCAAGCACTTTTTTAATATGCTCCGTGTTCATGGGTGTCTGACCGACGATCAGCTTGATGCCTTTTTGCTGGCACAAAGACTTGATCCTGCCGAACATTTCAAGCCTTTCTCCATCCTTTCTGAAATCCTTGTACTGATTCTCGAAATATTCAGTTGCAAGTCTCGGCTCTTCGACAGGCTCCTCAATTATCCGCCGTCCGTTTGGAAGATACACCGAATCCCCTCTTGATTCATTCCTGAAAATGAAGAGGTCCAGAGAATCTTTCAGCGACCTCAAGGTCAGATACGATCTGTGAAAATAGGGAACCCCCGAAACTTCGGACTCATCAAGGCTTTTCTGATTCAGATATTTCGAAAGACGGCTCTGCGCAAGCCTTCTGTCGGCACCGATATAGCCGTTCATCATATAGAAATCGACAAAAAGGACTATCATTTCAGGCTCCTGCCTGTCAATGATATGCATCGTTTCAGCAAGCAGGTCCTCGGCGTTGGCATTTTCAACACCGTAATTATATGTTTTAAAACCTGTATATTTTTCGACGATCAAAGGGTCCATCCTCAGCACTCTGCTGCTTCCTAAAATGAAAGCCTTGTACATGTTCCGTCCGCTGTCCAGATGAGTAAATTTCATTTCCCTGGCAGAGGTGACCGCCTTGCTTCCGACTCCCCACAGATCTATCCCTTCCTTATCGTAAGGGTCCACCGAAAGGACAAAAAGATAGGTGAGCATCACTATGATAAATGAAAATATGAGTGTTTTTACCGTGTAGCTCATTTCACCTAAAAATTAAAATAAAGAAATTCGTTCACACTTCCCGTTGCAAATATCCCGAAAGCAAAAAGAACAGCCGTTATTACAAGGTAGAAGTATGTGCTTTCAAAATGTTCTGCCAGTTCCTGAGAGTTTTTATTCCTGAAAACTATCCAGAGCGCAATGGCTGTCATGACAAGTGCCTCGCTCATGGAGCCGTAGCAGGCTATATAATCCGAATATCCGTTGAAACCGTAAAGACCTTTTATCATGTAAAACGCCTTTCCGAAGGTTTCAGCTCTGAAAAAAACCCATGCCGTGTGAACAAAAATGAAAGTGATGAAAATGCTTAGCGTCCTTGAAAGCCTGATTCCGGTCTTTGACCACAGCTTGTGGATCACACTTCCGAGCCCGTGAAGAAATCCCCATGCCACAAAAGTCCATGACGCCCCGTGCCACAGACCGCCCAGAAGGAATGTCACCATCAGATTTGAACATGTCTTTGCCGTGCCGTTCTTCGACCCGCCCAGAGGAATGTAAAGATAATCCCTCAGCCATCTCGAAAGGGTCATATGCCATCTTTTCCAGAATTCCTGAATGTTTTCAGCCTTATACGGCGAATTAAAATTCACAGGCAGATCTATGTTGAACATCTTTCCGGCACCGATCGCCATATCGCTGTATCCCGAAAAATCGAAATAGAGCTGAAAAGTGTATGCAAGAGAAGTTATCCACGCATTCGCCAGAGTCAGGGAAATGTCGTTATCGTAACCGTAATTTGCCCAGTTGGCGAAAGAATCGGCAATAACAGTCTTTTTGAAAAGTCCCATCGCAAAAATAAAAAATCCTTTGTGAAAGTTCTCATGGCTGAAAACCCTGTTCTTTTCATTTTCGAACTGGACCATCATTTCCTTGTGATGAACTATCGGACCTGCTATCAGCTGCGGAAAGAACGAGACGAACAGACAGTAGTTAAGGAAATCATATTCCTTTGTCAGCCCTCTGTAACTGTCAACGAGATAAGCGATCTGCTGGAAAGTGAAGAAAGAGATCGCCAGAGGAAGAGCGATGTTCCGCATGGCAAGGTCGAAACCTGTCAGACCGTTGACGCTTTTAATGAAAAAATCGGCATACTTATAATATCCAAGAGCGGCAATGTTAAGAACTATGCCCGTTATGAGCGCGGTCTTTGCCGTACTTCTCGAGGTCATTTTTGAAAGAAGCGTACCTATCGAATAGTTGAAAATTATTGATATCAGCATCAGAACCAGATATCGCGGCTCCCAGTAGGAATAGAAAAAGAAGCTCGCCCCTACAAGAAAGTAGTTCGCGACAAGACTGTTCCTTATCCTCGCGAGATTGAAATATATCAGAAGGGTCAGCGGAAGAAAAACAAGAATGTAAACATACGAATTAAAAAGCATCCCCTGTCCAGCCCTGATAAAAGGCAAAAAAAACATCAAACAATAGCAGGATATTTATTTTTTTCAAGATGATTCGCAATGTATTGATATTTTTAAGCTTTTCAATCAAATAAAGCCGAATTTCCTAAAAAACTTGATTTTGGGTCGTTTGTTTATAATATCCATTGGACTTCGGGGTGTAGCGCAGTCCGGTTAGCGCATCGGTTTTGGGAACCGAGGGTCGGAGGTTCGAATCCTCTCACCCCGACCAGAAGAAGAGGGGCGCCCGTGGCTCAGCTGGATAGAGCAACGGACTTCTAATCCGTAGGTCAGAGGTTCGAATCCTCTCGGGCGTACCAGTTATTTTGTTATTTTAAATATGAGACTTGTGGTGGGTGTAGTTCAATGGTAGAGCACCGGATTGTGGTTCCGGGCGTTGTGGGTTCGAGTCCCATCTCCCACCCCATATTTGGCGGGCCCTTAGCTCAGTTGGTAGAGCAACTGACTCTTAATCAGTGGGTCGAAGGTTCAAATCCTTCAGGGCCTACCACTTTTTTTAGTCTGCACGATGTTTCAAGAACACGGTCAATCGGTAATCACTGCGAGAGTGGCGGAATTGGCAGACGCACTAGACTTAGGATCTAGCGGGAAACCGTGGGGGTTCGAGTCCCCCCTTTCGCACCATAGCTCAAAGGAGCTTGGAGTTTGATGAACAGATCACTGAAAATATAAAATCAGAACAAACGAGGTAAAAATGGATTACAAACTTAACAGCATCAGCAGCGTCGAAAAGGAATTTGAGATCACCTTCTCTTCAAATGAAGTTGATGAAAACCTTAAAAGCTCGTTCGCACACCTTTCAAGAACAGTAAGCATCAAAGGCTTCAGAAAAGGTAAAGTCCCTGCAAATGTCATAAAGCAGATGTACGGAAAAAGCATTAAAGATGAAGCTGAGAACCATTTCATATCAAGTGCTATACAGGAGACCGTGGCAAAAGAGAAACTTCATTTCGCAGCCGCTCCTAAAATAATCGAAAAAAGCGACATTACAGAAGGAGCTCCGTTCACTTTCAAGTACAGTGTCGAGATCTTCCCGCAGATCGACATAGAGCTCAAACCGTTCGAAGCGGAATACACACCGCTCAAGTTCAAGGATGAGATGGTCGAAATGGAGATCGAGT
>JAKLDO010000169.1 GCA_022703485.1 bacterium | reverse complement strand
ATCATTTTATAATGTTCACCATCTCTTCGCTGCTTTTGCGGGGAGTGGCTCCTGACGAGGCATCTGTTGTTTTTTCAATGTTACCTGTTCGCAGGATGATCACCGGTTTAAAACCTGCCGGTATCTGAAGCTTTTCCCTGAGCTTTATTGCTGTGGCAACCGGGCTTCCATAAATGCGTGCACCAAGTCCGAGGGCTGTTGCTCCAAGGAACATGTTCTCTGTTGTAAGTCCACAGTCGAAATCGGGGGTTGTTCCTGTCTCAGACTCTTTTCCCGATATAACAAACAGCACATTACCGGCGACAGCAGCAGGGATAATCTCTTTCACCAGAGCCTCATTCTTAACAACTGTGAAGTGCCATGGCTGGTTGTTCCTGGCGCTTGGTGCCTTGATCCCGCATTTCAGAATAATGTCGATCTGCTGGTCGGTAACAGCTTCGGTAGTGTAATTTCTTGGCGAATAAGCCGAGAGGATCAGGTCTGTCAACGGATTGCCGGTGCTCTGTCCGCTAGTTAGCTGAATCGTCATAAACAGCATCACGGGAAGAATGAGAAAAAATTTCGCTTTCATGGTAAAATGGTTTTATGATGTTTATGGTATAAAGATAATTACACGAAGGGTAACG
This sequence comes from bacterium, assembly GCA_022703485.1. Taxonomy (GTDB): domain Bacteria; phylum UBP6; class UBA1177; order UBA1177; family UBA1177; genus JAKLDO01. Next base: position 1,916 of record JAKLDO010000169.1, on the reverse strand, counting down.
GCCAAAGATTTATGAAATGGTGCAACGGTACAATGGCGCAGCGGTACAATGGTGCAACGGTACATAGGTGCAATGGTGCAATGGTTCGGAGGGATGACCCGGTGAACACTTTCTTTAGCCTGTTCCGGGTCACTGGTCTTTTATCATTTCCCGCAGATCCCGCTGATTTCCGCAGAAACCATTCAATCACTATTTTTTTACTGCTTTATCTTTTGTCTTTGGTCTTTGATCTTTTGTCTTTTATCTACTTTCCCTATCTTAGTCTCATGGAAAGAGCCTTCATCGATAATGAAGTTTTCGAGAATATAACCCTGCAAACCACTCCCCTTGCTTTTGGAGATTACGAGGTATGCACATTTAAGAATTGTGATTTTTCGGATTCTGACCTTTCGGATATGAACTTTTCTGATTGTGAATTTTCGGGCTGCAACTTTAGTCTTGTGAAGCTGTTAAATACGACTTTACGCGATGTCAGGTTCACAAACTGCAAGATTCTGGGGCTTCACTTCGAGGAGTGCAATAACCTTATGATTTCATTTGAATTCACCGGGTGTATGTTGTCGGTCTGTTCGTTTTTCAGGCTCAGGCTTAAAAAAACCAGGTTCATTAATTCAAAGATAACTGAGATCGATTTTACCGAAACAGACCTTAACCATTCCCTCTTTGACAATTGCGACCTGCATCTTTCCGTTTTCCACAACACCAACCTGGAGGGTGCCGACTTCACAAATTCCTTCAACTATTCGATCGATCCGGAACAGAACCGTATCAGGAAGGCAAAATTTTCAATCTCCGGACTTCCCGGGCTGCTTGGAAAATATGAAATAGATTTTCAGGAGTGAAAAGGCTTTGGCACGCCCCTCCTGACTGAATATCTATTTCTGATTACCTCTATTTTCCTGAATTTTTTATCTTTTTTTACCTTCGTCTGCAACAAATCAATCAGGTATTGATCTAAATATCAGAAAAACTTTTATTGAATATCTTTTGGCCAGAAATAGCAATCTGAAAATCTACTAATGAAGGAGAAAATTTACAGTGAGATTCTTAAGGAAAATTACAGCAAGGTTTTCAGACTCTGCCTGAGGTATTTCGGAAATACCGAGGAGGCAGAGGATGCCGCGCAGGATGTGTTTGTAAAAGCCTGGATGAACATTGATAAATTCAGGGGAGATTCAGCAATAAGCACCTGGCTCTTTCGGATAGCAACAAATGTTTGTCTTACATCATTGAGAAAAAGGAAGCCTGCAATAATTCAAATTGACAAGCTGGAAATTGAAAAGTCAGATGATGATCCTGAGGATAGTAACAAACAGGAGACAGGGGAGAAGAAAATAGAATTCTTCAATGACTATATCGGCAGACTGAATATCGTTGACCGGACGATAGTTAACCTTTATCTTGAAGAGAATGATTCCAAATCAATAGCAGATATTACAGGATTAAGCGATATCAACATAAGAACCAGAATTCACAGGATCAAGAAATGTATTAAAAAAGAATGGGAGGAAAAATATGGAATTAGATGATTTTAAAAATATCAGCTATCTCAAACCAGGCGAACAAGTTACTGAAGAATCAGGACTCTGCATCAGCGACCTCTTTAAAAGAGTAGAAGACTCGTTTAAGAAACAACTGAGACATAAAAGATACTTTATCCTTGTCCTTTTTATTCTTTCAGTTTCTTATCTTGCCATAGCCGGTAAAACATCAGAAAATGAGGGACTGCTATTGATCGTGACCGGTTTTCTTTCAGGAGCTATATACCTCACCTTCAGGTATAAACCTCTGCCAGACAAAATTTATTCCCTGCCGTTGAAGCAATTTGTGGATACTGCCACAAAGAGATTGAAATACTTTACAATAACAGACTGGATCATTATAATACCGATATTGATCCTTCTTGGTATCGGAGG
>JAKLDO010000168.1 GCA_022703485.1 bacterium | reverse complement strand
TCCCCTTTATTATTAAAAATACATGTATGGCTGTAACCAGCTGACACATCTGTAAATTTTAATCCAACCACATTAACTTTTACAGGAACTCTGCTAAAATCAGCAGGATGTTCTTCATCTCCTGCGAATCCACCATCACCATCTCCCAACTGACCTCTATCATTTGCCCCCCAGCAAAAAACATCGCCAATTTCATCAACAACACATGTGTGCTTTGATCCGCTTGAAATTTTTACACTCTTTATTTTATCAGAAAAATTTGTCTTAACGGGATAAAGTTCTTCCGTATCATTACTTCCAGTTCCAAGCTGTCCGCTTATATTGCTACCCCAGCAGTAAACAATACCTTCGGAATCTACAGCACATGTATGAGTTCCGCCAGAAGAAATATCTTTTAATATCTTTCCAGAAAGAATACCCTCTGTACTTACTTTTCTCAGACCATCAACAGAAATGTCTTTTGTCCCATCTCCTACCTGCCCACTCATTGCAGCACCCCAGCAATATGCTTCTCCTGATTCGCTAATTGCGCATGAATGATGATATCCTGATGAAATACTTATCAATTTAGCTCCATGCAAAATATTTTCAGTATCTATTATAACTGGATACGGGCTGGCATTCCTATTTGAATCATTTTCATCTTCAACACTTTTTTCAGCCCCTAGTTGCATTTTTGAGTTATCACCCCAGCAAATAATTTTACTTTCGACATCCGTTACACAACTGTGAAAACCTCCAGATGAAATGCTGACAGATTCTTTGAGGTCAAGACTGTCATTTGAAACATTTTCTATCCAAATTCTGTTATTTTTTGCCTTGGCTTCATCACTTATTATCCAAGACTTGGGAATTCTAAAAACAAAAGCATCTCTTTTATTTATTTCATCTTGAACAAAATTCTCACCGCCTATAAAAAGATAATTTTCATGTAAAAAAATCTTTTTTGTAACATCGGAAGCAACCGAAGAAACCGTCTGTCTGAGAAAAACATTTCCGTTTTCGTCTATGGCGCCTACATTGGAATCATAACAATATGCTGAATTCTTATCATTCCCGTCACACCAATCTCTCCCTTTACTTTCGATATCAAATGTGGAAGATCCCGCAAAAAAAACTATTCCATTGCTATAAATCACATCATTTACCGTTGCAAGATTAAAAATTTTTTCGGGGCGTTCATTTGAACCTATCTTTATGATTTTCGATGCATATTTATCCAAATCTTTTTCGACCAACAAACCTCTCGTTGCATTCCATGAATAGTTCTGACCATCAATATTTTCTTCAAAAAACTCGAATGTGTTTCCATAAAATATTTCAATATCATCGTTTGCTGAATAAGAAACTGGGAACAGTCCATTATTTTTTGATAATATATCAGCAAATTCAAATCTTTCCTGACAAAATGACTCAGAATTTAAGATTAGGAATGATGAATCAATTGTCTTATCAGCTGACAACTCAATAGGACCATTAAAAGAATAAAATCCTACTTTATCTCTATTAACTTTAACATCTCTGACGATGGTGTTTTTATCAGAAAAGAATATCTGTCTATAGGCTTTTTCACTATCTGCAATAATTACAGCCTGATCATACATACCGGAAGATGAAAACTTTTCAATACTGAAATAATATTCGCAGTTTAAAAAGAAAAACTCCTTTTCCTTAACAAAATTCTGACATATTGTGTTGCCTGTAAAATCAAGAACAGAAAAAGCCCACTCTTCTGAATTTCTAAATTCCGCAATGACCGGCTTGAATTTTGTTTCTCCATCCAAAATATCCTTATTCTTATCCGGAAAAGCGAATAATACATAAAGCTTATTGTTTAATTCATCAAAAATCATTTCCTGCGCTTGAGATTTTCTTGTTTTTATCTGAGCAGCAGCATTTATCATTCCTGTCGAAAGATCTGACTTAATATAGTATCTTTCCATTTCCCCATTTTTACGATATATATTTAAGAAATTCTCTCTGTTTTTTTCATAGTCATCAAGTAGAAAATAAATGTCTCCTGCATTTGAAACATATAAATCTCTTACTTCAAGATTACTTTCTTCTTTTATACTAATACTTTCTATGTTATTTTCAGCAAACCAGTTCCATTTTTCCTTTTTCATAGCTATTTCAAAATCAAAAAACTTATCTTTATCTGCCTGAATAATTCTTTGCTCCCATTTATCTTCACAAGCCGGAGTTACAGTTTCAGAATCAGAATCATCAGAGTCATTATCATTAATATAATTGTTTGCTTTGTCAGAACATGAAATTACAAATGAAATTAGAAATATAATATAAAAAAATCCTTTCATGCAGTCCTCATTAGGTTAAAAAAGTGAGGGGAACAATTGTTCCCCCCCAAAAACCTTTTAATTATAATAAACATCATCGCACAGAATATTGCCAAATGGATATTTTACATCAACATAATGTCCAGGAAGACCACCAATACCGGGAATATAAACTTCGACCCATCTCCAAAGCTGACCACAACCTTCCCAGAATTCTCCAGCGAAAGGAAGATCTCCGCCCTTACCCAAAACTGGTTTTGTAGTGTATACTGTTGTATATGTTACACCAGTTGATGTCCGGTATGTGTCAACCTTTTTGTCGCCTTTTGTTAAATAATTTTTCATTACCTGTTTTCCGGATTTAAGATCACTTC
>JAKLDO010000167.1 GCA_022703485.1 bacterium | reverse complement strand
CAGAACAAAAACCAATCAATAAAACACAAACCTCAGACTAGAGTCAGTAAAAATTTAGAATCGAACGATTTAGGAATAATAAAGAAATAACAACATAATAAAAAACCACTTTATACACCATTCTCCTCACTAAAAATCGGAACTGAATCGACCGTTTCAGCATTTCGGTCGATAAAAGAATAAATTTTTAAGCTGTTAATTAAAAAACTATAATTAAATATCATTGCTTATACTGAAATTCCTGATATTAAGGTGTCAAACAATTTTTCTGTAACATCAGGATTTATTTTGGAATTACCAAAAAAATTACCCATGATATGGTTTTCTGAAAAACCCCAGAATGAGAATTCGATTATAAATGCCAACTCAAAAGAATTATCAGTTTTGAATATTCCCTTTCCAACGCCATCATCTATTATTAATTTCATAAATTGAAGACGCTGGTTGACATATTCAAGAATGGTTTCCTTTATTAACGGAAGAAAATCAAAAAGTTCAGTTAGAAGAATATCTCCAAATTCCTTACATATTTTGTTTATATTTTCCTTGCCGGAAAAAATGAAGGCATGAATTCTACCGACAGGATCAGCCGCTTTAGAAGCTTCTTCCACAGACGAATTAAATAACAAATCTATTTTTTCTTTTATAACTGTAACAAAAATAGCCTCTTTGCTTTCAAAATAATGATACAGTGAACTCTTGGCTTTTCCTGACTCTTTCGCGATATCGCTCATGGATGTTTTCTTATAACCGTATTGAGAAAATACTTTCCTGGCAGCATCAAGAATATTCTTTTTTACGGCTGATTCTTCATTCATATTCCACTCCGTTCGACCATTTCGGTCTTACGGTCGAAAATAGCAAATAAAATTGTTTTGTCAAGTTTTAGAATAAATCCTGAATTTATGAATTAAAAATGAGGTTATTCTTCGCTAAAAAGGATATCCGTGCCGGGATAGTATGCAATCTCGTCAAGAAGTTCTTCGATTCTTATAAGCTGATTGTACTTTGCGATTCTTTCACTGCGGCAGAGGCTGCCTGTCTTTATCTGACCGGCATTGACGGCAACTGCGAGGTCTGCGATAAATGTATCTTCGCTTTCACCGCTGCGGTGACTAATAACTGTTGTGTAGCCCGCTCTGTGTGCGACTTCGATCGTATCAAGCGTTTCTGTCAGTGTTCCAATCTGGTTCAGTTTTATGAGAATTGAATTTGCAACTCCTCTTTCGATACCTTCACCGAGTCTTTCTACATTTGTAACGAAAAGGTCGTCACCGACTATCTGTATCCTGTCGCCGAGACGGTCTGTCATCATTTTCCAGCCTTCCCAGTCGTCTTCCGCCATTCCGTCCTCTATCGAATATATCGGATATTTATTCACAAGCCCTTCCCAGTAATCGACCATTTCAGCGCTTGTCATTGATTTTCCTGATGATTTCTTGAAAACATACTTGCCGTCCTCGAAAAATTCGCTTGCGGCCGGATCAAGCGCTATGACAATGTCCTTTCCAGGAACAAAACCTGCTTTTTTGATCGCTTCGACTATTACATCAAGAGCCTCTTCGTTTGATTTAAGGTTCGGTGCGAATCCGCCTTCATCGCCCACTCCGGTTGCAAGACCTTTGTCTTTAAGGATCTTTTTAAGTGTGTGGAATATCTCGGCGTTCATTCTTATGCCTTCACGGAAACTTTCAGCGCCTACCGGCATTACCATGAACTCCTGAAGATCAACATTGTTGTCAGCGTGCGATCCGCCGTTGATTATATTGCTCATCGGCACGGGAAGAGTATCAGACCTGAGTCCGCCGATATATTTGAAAAGCGGAATACCCAGAGATGCTGCAGCCGCTCTCGCAACAGCCATTGAAACTCCGAGCATCGAATTTGCACCGAGTTCCGATTTATTGTCAGTCCCGTCAAGCTCGATCATCGTCTCATCAAGAAGTCTCTGATCAAGAGCGCTCATGCCCACTACTTCAGCTGCGATCCTCTCAACATTCTCAACAGCTTTCATGACACCTTTGCCCATATATCTTTTCTTGTCGCCGTCACGGAGCTCAAGCGCTTCATGCACGCCGGTGCTTGCTCCGCTTGGAACTATCGCAGATGCTGTGACACCGTTTGAAAGCTCAACTTCGACTTCGACTGTGGGATTTCCTCTGGAATCAAGAATTTCACGACCTTTAACTCTGATGATCTCAAGCATTGTTCACTCCATTTATTTTAAGTTGATCAAACCAGCCGGCACAATATAGCCAATTCGGAGTTTTTTTGCAAAAAATTTAGTATGTAAAAGGAATTTTATAATTTTACACTAAGTATTACGGGCTGATGATCAGAGAACTCGAAACCGGTCTGAACGGTCTGAACAGACTCTATTTCCACACCCGGGCTTACAAGAAAACCGTCTATCACCGTGACAAAGTTATGACCCGGTTCATAAGGAGCTTCATTATTTCTAACTGTCGGGATTTCCTTATTAAATACCCAATGCCAGCCTGCCGGAGTCCAGTTTTCAGGCATAGGGGCCGCCCATTTTATGAACTCTTCAGAAGTTGAATATTTTCCGAAAGAATCTTTTTCAATTCCCGGAAGAATATGGTTCCAGTCGCCGCCCACTATCACGAGGTTCCCTTTTGAATGTTCCCCGATAATATATTTTCTGACATGATCGAGCTGTGCAGTTTTCAATTCCTCATTTTCATAGGCGCTCAGATGGAGATTTATCACGACCAGTTCATTATGACT
>JAKLDO010000166.1 GCA_022703485.1 bacterium | reverse complement strand
GCCGGGATCTGGGCGACAGGGACTATCTGGCTCAAAGTTCCTGAATCAATGAAGATCGTTCTCAAAGGAAAAACGAAGCCCTTTGTAACTTCAAAAGATGTTCTTCTTCACATTGCAAAGCTCATTAAAGTTGACGGTGCGCTTTATAAAAGTGTAGAGTTCTCGGGTGATTACATTGATTCTATCGAACTTGCAGACAGAATGATATTCACCAACATGAGTGTCGAGATCGGTGCAAAGAACGGTTACATCGCACCCGATAAGAAAGTGTTTGACTATCTTGAAAAAAGAGGAATAAAAAAAGACAGGTACGAAGTGATCTATCCCGATGCCGATGCGGAATATGCTGAAACCCTTGAGATCGATGTTTCCAAAATAGACCCTGTCGCCGCGGCACCACACTCTGTCGATAATGTCCAGGATGTTAAAGAATTTGCAAATATCAAGGTGGACCAGGTACTTATCGGAACCTGCACCAACGGCCGCATCGAGGATTTCAGGATGGCGGCGGAAATTCTGAAAGGAAAGAAAATACACAAAGATACAAGGCTTCTGATACTTCCTGCAAGTTCTGAAATATACATAAAAGCGATGGAGGAAGGACTTCTTAAAATATTTATTGAAGCCGGCGGAATAGTTCTGAACCCCGGTTGCGGACCGTGTCTGGGCGCTCATGAAGGGGCCATGGCTCCGGGCGAAGTGACAGTTTCAACGGCGAACAGGAATTTCAAGGGAAGGATGGGATGCAATCAGTCCGATATCTATCTTGTAAATCCTGCAGTCGCGGCGGCTACGGCGATAAAAGGTTATCTGACAGTTCCCGAAAAAGCTTAAGGAGGCGGACATGGCTATAATAAAAGGAAAAGTTTTCGTTTACGGACACGATGTCAACACAGATGTCATTTTCCCCGGAAAATACACATATACAGTGACCGATCCGAAAGAGATCGCGATGCACTCGCTTGAAGACGAAGATCCTGCATTCATTAAAGAAGTTCAACCCGGCGACATCATCATCGCAGGCAAGAACTTCGGTTGCGGATCATCCCGTGAACAGGCGGCGTTCTGCTTCAAATATCTCGGAATGGGAGCCATCATTGCTGAATCCTACAGCAGAATTTATTTCAGGAACTGCATCAACGCAGGGCTTCCGGCACTCGAAATAAAGAATCTGCTCGGCAAAGTGAAAAGAGGCGACACCGTTGAGATCAACACAGAGACCGGCACCGTGACCCTTCCCGACGGCTCAAAAGTCACTTTTCCTCCGCTTCCCCCCGAAGTTGACGAGATCATGAAGTGCGGCGGACTCGACGAATACATCAAAGCAAAACTCGCCGGAAAATAATTAAACAAACCTTGCTTTCCTTCAACATCTTCCTTGACACAGGGAAACAAATTGCGTATTCTTCCCCTGTTTCAGGGTAGAATATGGCATTTTTAGACCTTGACAGAGGGAGAAGGCTGTGCTTGAAGTTTTAAAAAGAATAATCGTTGATTATCAGAAAAAAGCTCTTCCGGTTTTGACTCAACGAGATTTGAAAATTGAGTTCATTCCCAATATGGCAACAGGAATTTCAGGAATCAGAAGAGGTGGGAAAACCTATAGAACTCATCAGCTTGCAATTGAACTGGAGCGGCTTGGAAAAAAGGAAAATATATGCAGGGTTCAGTTCAACGACCACAGAATAATCAATATTCCTGCAAAAGATCTGCATGTTATTGATGATGCTTACTATTCCATTTATCCTGAAAAAAGAGAAAACGAGGATGTGTTTTTTATTTTTGATGAGATTCATAGAATAAAAGGATGGGAAAATTATATTCTTTATCTTCTTGAAACTTCGACTCACAAAATCATTATTACCGGCTCAACAGCTTCAGCTTTGAAAGGTGAATTTGCATCTTCGTTGAGAGGGAAACTGTTTCCGCTTGAATTATTTCCTTTTTCTTTCAATGAATATCTCAGACATCATCAAGCGGAAATTGATACAGTCTCAACAAAAGGGCGGAGTTTTCTGCAAAACAGTTTTCAAGGATATTTGAAAACCGGTGGATTCCCCGGAGTTTATGACATTCCTGAAGAGCTTCGGGAAGATCTTTTAAGAACTTACTGGGATACCATGCTTTTAAGAGATATAATCGAAGCTCATAACGATGAAAATATTGATGCGGCACTTCTTCGTCATTTCTGTGATGCATTAATTTCAAGGGTTGGCTGCCCGATGACGACCAATAAAGTGTCTTTGAATCTTAAAGATTCGGGTTTTGCTTTCAATCAGGATAAAATTTACCGGTATCTGAAATATGTCAGCGATGCATATATGCTTCAGACAGTTGAGTTTTTTTCAGAATCGGAAAAGGTCCGGGCAAGAAATTATAAAAAAGTTTACTGTATTGACTGGGCACTTGCCAGAGCCGTTTCATACGGAGCAGGAAGCGATGACACCCGGCTTTTTGAAAACATGATATACATTGAGCTGAAAAGAAGAGGAAGAATTGTAAGTTATTACTCAACAAGAGAGGGTTTTGAAGTTGATTTTGTATCAATGGACAACAGAAAGGAAATAGAACTCATTCAGGTTTCATACAGCCTTGACAAAACATCTGTCGAAAACAGGGAAATCAGAGCACTTCTCACAGCAGGAAAACATCTGAATGCACAAAAACTTACAATAATCACCCTTAACGATGAAAAAACCGTCAAACAGGATGGAATGGAAATAATTATCATTCCTGCGTGGAAGTGGCTTTTAGAAAGTTAGAAAAAAGCAAAACTCGCCGGGAAGCAATAATACTTTTTCCAAAATCGTTCGATTCTGACTTAAACTCCCGAAAAATGGTCTGAGCTCAGCAAAAATTGTCTCAAGGGAATAAA
>JAKLDO010000165.1 GCA_022703485.1 bacterium | reverse complement strand
ATCCCCAAATCAGACCGTGATACAGCACTTGATAAAGCAATCGAAGAAACAAAACTCAGCTCCAGAAAAGAGTGTGTCGATGAAAAATGCCAGCTGTCGCTCGTCGCCGAACTTCAAGCCAATTTCCTGATAAATACAAAGATCAAAAAACTTTATGAAAACACATGCCAGATAAGCATCAGCAAGTTCGATGTTGAAAAACGGGCCGGAGTATTTTCGTGGGACAAAAGATTTGATTGCAGCAGCAAGGGAGTGTTTGATTCAATTGACGGCTTCGATCTTAAAAATGAACCTTCTGAAAAACTCATAAAAAAAGAAAAATATCAATGGTCGAAGCGTTCTTTAGAAAAATTGAGCTGGAGCGAATCAAAGTCATATTGTGAAAAACTTTCAGAAAATGGAACAGATGGATGGCGATTACCAACTATTTCAGAACTAAGAAGCCTCGTAACAAACTGTCCGGACAATGAACCAGGCGGAAAATGCAAAGTTAATGATCTCTGCCTTGATCGTAAAAAATGCTCTGATTCATGCACAGTCTGTTCGAGTAAAAAGAACAATTTCTCAAAACTTGGTGACACAGAAATGCTCTGGTCATCGTCGGAACTGGAAGATGGAAATGTCACTGTCTGGAGAATCGATTTCAAAACAGGAGAGATAAATTTTGATTATAGATCTGCAAAGAATTTTGTAAGATGTGTCGCTGAAAAACCATAAAATATACCTCAAGATCGATCCTTAAAACCCATTCCCGGCTCCTTCCCGTTTCCAAACCGACTTCACATTCCCCGGCGGAATTTCATTGCATCGTCTCAAAGATGAATGAAGGGAGCTTATCACAAATTGTGACAACCTCGGTGCATACAGGTTCTTTCCATCACTGTCCTGTCATTTTTACAGAAACTGGCAGCTGAGATGCTTTCAAAGATGTAGCGCCGCAGATATTTAGGACTAACGCCCTGTTTTCACACGCAAAAAAACTGCGGAACCGTGTTTGCATCCCTTTTTATGTTATATGTTACGGGTACAATATCCTGTTATTTGACAAACAGGATGGCTGAAATATAATTCGCCGGTGGTTTTTTAAACAGAACTTACAGGTTTTCCATGTCGGGAATAGGTCTTATATCAAATCCTTACTCAAGAAAGAACAGAAGAAATCCATCCAGACTCCAGAAACTGATCGACATAGCTCCGGACAAGGACCTTGTAAAACTCCCTGTATCCTATGAGGAAATGGATAACGCCATGATCCATTTCAGGGACAGGAAGATAGACATCCTCGCAGTGAACGGCGGTGACGGCACAGTCCATGTAACACTCTGTGCACTGATAAAGGCATACGGAAAGAAACCGCTCCCCAAGCTCGCCATACTCAAAGGCGGAACCATGAACCAGACTGCAACGAACCTGCGGATAAAAGGCAACAGCATCGAGATCTTCCAGCGGGTCATCAAGGCATATAAAGAGAAAGAGCAGGTAAAAACGAAAAAGATCTCACTGCTTAAAGCCAACGAAAAGTACGGGTTCATTTTCGGCAACGGAGCAGTGTGCGCATTCATGGATGTGTACCACAGAAGCGGCGACCCCTCCCCTCTCATCGCAGGAAAAGCACTGCTTTCTACAATAGGATCGATCGTTGTAAAAGGCAGGATCTACAAGGAAATATTCACTCCTTTCATTCAGGAGATAACCGTTGACGGGTTCAGCTTCGGCAAAACGCCCTACCTCGCGACCCTCATCACGACAATACCTGAACTAGGACTCGGATTCGAAGTCATGCACAGAGCGAAACAGGACCACAACAAGGCGCACATGATAGCCTTCCACGAAGGGGCCAAGATCATCACACAGGTTCCCAGAGCATGGTTCGGCCTGTCGCTCCCGCCTGACATCGCAGACGACACCACAGGAAAAAGCTTTATAATCGACTGTGAAAAACCCTTCAAGTTCACTCTTGACGGCGATTTTTATACATCTTCCGGAAAACTGGTCGTGGAGACCGGTCCTGTAATGGACATTGTAATGGAGTAAAAAATGAAGTATTCAGGGTTTGGCAAAACTGATGTCGGCATGAAAAGAGAGCTCAATGAAGATAATTTCACCGTGCTTTCCGATGAAGGGGTTTTCGTCGTCGCTGACGGAATGGGCGGACATAACGCAGGTGAAGTCGCATCCGAAATAGCCATAAAAACAATAACTGAGTTCTTCAAGGCATCGTCTCTTGATGAGGACATGACATGGCCTTACAAGCTCGATCCATCCCTTTCTCTGGACGCAAACAAGCTTATGGTCGGCATCAAATTCGCAAACCGCAAGATCTTCAAAAGCGCCTCGGCGAACACATCGTACGCCGGAATGGGAACCACAGTCGTATCAATACTCACAAGAGCCGGAGAAAAGGACATCTATGTCGCCCATGTCGGTGACAGCAGATGCTACTGTTTCTATAACGGCGAAGTGTCGCAGGTCACCGAGGACCATTCACTTCTTAACGAATATATCAAGGCAGGTCAGATCACAAAAGAGCAGGCAAAGAACTTCCCTCACAAGAATGTCATCATGAGAGCGCTCGGAATGAAGGACAATGTGCTTGTAGAGATACAGAAAAGGACCACAAAACCCGGAGAGATCTACATTCTCTGCTCGGACGGACTTTCAGACATGGTTCCCGAGAACACCATGTCCGAGATACTTTCAAAAGGACTTTCCCTCGAGGAGACCGCCCAGATCCTCATAGATACTGCAAATGCAAACGGAGGGAAGGACAATATCACTGCAATACTGGTAAAAGTCGAGGACAATTAATATTTTTTTATGGAGTTGAAGATGAAACAATTTAATTTCGCGGTACTTCTCACCGCAGTACTTTTCGCACTTTTCATGATCTCATGCGGCGACGAAAGCTCTGACACCGACGATGAACAGAAAAATGACGACACAGTCACCGATGAAGAGACAACTGATGAAACTGCAGACGAAACAACCGACGAAACTATCGACGAAACACCGGATGAAGACATCGTTGTAGTGCTTGAGTATCCTGAAGTCACAGC
>JAKLDO010000164.1 GCA_022703485.1 bacterium | reverse complement strand
CATGCTTACCGTCAAGATAGTAAATTCCGGTCTTCAGGCACGATTCCGAACTCCGGCCTTTGTCACAAGCCTCCTTCGTCTTCAAAGCCCTGTCAACTTCGAGATAATCGTTGACCATCTCCTCTTTCTGCACATCTTCATCCAGCTTGGAAAAGAATATGTTCATGCCGGATATCAGAAGTATGGTCACAATGACCGCTGAAGACCCGAACACCATTTCTCTTTTTGTGAGTTTCATCTTCACCTCCGAATCGACGGAGTATACAAATTTCAACTTGTTTTTTCAATTTGTTTTGTACTGATAACATATTGTGGTAATATATCGGGATTTTCAGGGGGAAAGGAATGCCTTTTAAAATTCACATCTCTGCTGTACTTATTCTCATGTCAATGCTGTCGTGCACTCCTGAAGACGGTTTCTGCGTTGAAGAGACATACAGCGGGGGAGATGATTTCTCCTGTTCTCAGCTTGATGAGCATTTCTCTGCCACAGGGTCAGGAATAGAACAGAGCTATACAACAAAAACAGCTCTTTATGACGGAAGTTTCGTCACTGTTTCAGGTTCAGACACCATTCTGGTCGACAGACCTGACTATATACCGGAAACTATCGATTTGGAACGGATGACATCATGCACCATAGCGCCTTCGATCGGTGGAGTTGACTGTAACAGCTGGTATTCATTCGAGTTTTCAACGACAGCTGAAGATACTGTCACCATTTCAAGCAGAAACGGAAGCGATTTCAATGAAAATATGGCCCTCTACTATCTCATATTTGAGACATCGGGAGTTAAGTTCGACGGATACATAAACTCTTCAAAAATAGGTATTTACGATACGGCAGCCATTGACTCTCAGCCGGTGGATATCGTTCACAAATACACTTTCAAAGAAAGGGCTCCCCGCTAAATTTGACAATAAAATTACTTTCTCTAATATTGGCGAAGTTGAATACTTCATTTATTTTTTAAGGTCTACTGATGAAATTTGTAATTGCAGGAGCAGGCTCAGTCGGATATGAGATAGCAAAGCATCTCATTAAAGAAGGCAAAGATGTGGTTCTTATCGAAAAGGACCCTGCAAGGTCTAAATTCCTTGAAAGCGAACTGGACTGCATAATACTGAACCGCGAGATAAACAGTCTTCAGACTTTCATTGATGCCGACATTCAGGAAGGAGACTACTTTATAGCCGTTACTGAAAGTGATGAGATAAACCTGATCGCATGCTCCATAGCATCTACATTTGAAGGTATAAAGAAGATCGCCCGTGTCAGGAATCTCAACTACTCCCACGCAGAAGTTCTCGGAAGACCGTTCCTCGGAGCTGATTATGTCATATCCCCTGAAATAGAGGCGGCCAGACAGATCACCGAAATAATCGACAGAGGCGCGGCGACAGATGTCATCTCGTTTGAAGGAACGGATATCACGATCAGAGGAGGCATCGTCGAAAAGAACTCCATATTCAAGAACAAGCCTCTTCACAAGATAAGAAGGGAGATAAACCGCCATTTCATAGTCGCCTACATCAAAAGAGGTGATAAAGAGATCATTCCGTCAGGCGACACCGTAATAAGGGAAGGAGACAACATATTCCTTGTCGCTGACAGTGAGGCGATGGAGTACATACTGAGAAAGACAGGTAAAAAAGTTCTCAAGGTTAAAAGCGCCCTGATAATAGGCACAACAAGGATCGGCCGGAATCTGCTGCGCACACTCTCATCCAAAAAGATAAAACTTACTGTCATCGTTGAGGATTACGAAGAGGCCAAGGAAATATCAAGAATGTATCCTGACATACTTGTTCTGAACGAAGATATCAGGGATGAAGAGATCTACGAGGAGGAGAAGCTCGGAGAGAACGATCTTATCGTAACAGTGACCGATAATCAGGAGCTCAATGTAATTACAGCCCTTTATGCAAAGAACATCGGTGTTGAACGCGCAGTCTCTCTTGTCAGCAGATCAAGTTACATGTCAATTGCGCAGAAACTCGGCGTTGATGTGACCGTCAGCCCGAAAAGAAGCGCCGTTGACGCCATTCTTAAATACATAAGAAGAGGTCATGTCAGAAGTCTTCACAGCCTTATCGAGGGAGATGCCGAAGCAATAGAGTTCATAGTTACCGAAACCTGCCCTTCAAAAGGAAAAAAACTTAAAGACCTTAAGATGCCCAACGACTCCATTGTCGTAGCAATAACCAGGAAGGGAACGGTTCACATACCGGACGGCAATTTCATTCTTATGCCGGAAGACAGCGTAATTGTGATCCTCAAAAGCCATGTATCCACAAAAGTTGAAAACATTTTTTCAGGTTCATAATGAATTTCAGATTTCTCGTCAAATCACTTTCAGTTCTTCTTGCTGTAATTGCAGTTTTCATGCTCATACCGGCAGGCATGGCAGTATACTATGATGAAAAAGTACCTTTAATATGGTTTCTGACCGTTTCACTTTCAACCATTGTTATTTCATCAGCCGTTCTACTGGCCGGAAGGAACTGGACATTCCCGAGACTTGCAACAAGGGAGTCTTTTCTCATGGTTACTCTGGGGTGGCTGGCAGCATCCGTCATCGGAGCTCTTCCATTCTATCTTTCAGGGTCGATACCGTCATTTTGCGATGCTTTCTTTGAAACGGCCTCAGGATTTACGACTACAGGTGCATCTATCCTTTCATCAATAGAAACGCTTCCCTATTCAATGCTTTTCTGGAGAAGCCTTACTCACTGGCTCGGAGGCATGGGGATCGTTGTTCTCACCGTTGCAATACTGCCCATGCTCGGTGTCGGAGGTGTACAGCTGCTTAAAGCCGAGGCTCCCGGACCGACCGTTGACAAGATCGCTCCGAGAATAGCTGAGACAGCCAAAGTGCTCTGGTTCATATATCTTGGAATGACGGCTGTAATGGTGATACTCCTGCGTTTAGGAGGCATGAACTACTTTGATGCTTTCACGCACACTTTCGGTACTGTCGCCACCGGAGGATACTCACCCAAGAACACTTCGGTAGCTTTCTATAATTCAGCATACATCGACTATGTCATAACCGTTTTCATGATCATCGCAGGAATGAATTTTACGATCCATTACAGGTTTCTAACAGGCAGAACTAAGAATATTCTGAACAATTTTGAAATGAAGACTTACCTTGCGATA
>JAKLDO010000163.1 GCA_022703485.1 bacterium | reverse complement strand
GGCGGCAGACGGCTTCTGATCATTTCGAGATATCTTGAAATACTTAAGATCAGACATCAGTTCGGGCTTAACGAAGCTGGTGAACTGATGATAAACATAAAGCCTGATCAGTCGGCCAGATGGATGATGGTCCCTTTTCTATATAATTCACTTAATATCGAAGATTTCATTTCTCCGCTTCCCGGTGATTACGCCATTCTCAGGAACAGCGGAACAGTCAAGGTCGTGTCGAATATAAAGATACCTTCGTGGGAGCTCGACACGATACCTGTCGGGAGGAATCAGGAGCTTCTGGGTGATGATGCTATAGTTTTTTCAAGCGGTGTGCTTTCTCTGCCGTTCGATGACGAGATGCTTCTGAAATATTTCTATTCGCTTTCGGGAAGCTATCTTCTTCCTCCTTTCTCGGGACTTTATTATTCACCGAGCTTCCGCGGTGCGTCTGTGTTCCCGAGAGTATTTCTTTTTTCATCTGAACTTGCTATCTCAGGTGAAATTTCGCCTAAACCCGAGGATATCCTGCTGTGGGCTCTTTCTGTCGACAGGCAGATAGACGAATATCCCGACCAGTTCTATGCGAACCTCCTTTCTGTGAGGATTGCTAAAAAGCTTTACACGGGAACTCCTTCATTTCTCGGCGGGGAGGAGCTTCTGAACTATACGGCGCCTGTATCTTTTGAAAAAATAAGGGACTATCTTTTCCACCGCGGCAATGTTACCGTGTTCGGGTCGCTGAAAAACAGCATGTATCTCTGTACGGACGATCTGATCAGCGAATATCCGTCAGTTTCAGACATATCAAGGTCGGAAAGGACAAAGGCTTATTACGGCTCTCCTGATACGGCGAGCTATTCAGTAGCTTCAATTGTAGTGAGGAGCGCTAAGACGGGCGAGATAACCGAAAAGATAGGCAGGACGCTGATAGAGAACGGTTTCAGCATCCTTTCGACCCTTTTTGAACAGGTTTCACAGAACGATTCATGGGGTTCAGTCTCTGTCGCAATTAGTCTTGAAGATGAGAAAAAGATACTTGACCTTTATGAAAAGAACTTTAAATTGTTAGACAATACCGTTTCACTAGGGGTATACCGTGTCGCAAAAAAAGAATGAACAGTCCCGGAAAAAGGTTCCGGAGCCGGTTTCGACAAAACTTATAGTGATAGAGATCCTGACCGCAGTCATCGGTCTGCTCTCTATATTTATGTGGATATCTCTTTGGAATTATTCGGTTTCAGCCAGAAGAGACGGCTTTTTCACGGGCACGATAGGCTATGATGTTGCTCATTCCGTCGTGAACATGTCCGGTATCGTTTCGTGGATGATACCCGTGGTACTCATTCTTTCGATGCTTGTGTATGTCAACAGATATTTTCTCAGGCACCTGATCCTTAACTGCATAACTTTCCTGATGCTGCTCCCTTTTTTCAGTCTGCTTTCACAATATTTCACTTTTTACGGACTGAAAAATGAGAATTTCGCAGGGAAGGTCATTTTTGAAAAGTTATTTGTCAGATTTGTCGGAACTACAGGTTTTGTTCTTATTTTTACCGGGTGGATGACCGTCTATCTGATACTTTCATTCAATTTCAGCTATTTTTTCATTTTCAGGAAGCTTGCTGAGCTGTGGTCGGGTTTCATCAGTAAACTCAGGGAGATGAAGCTCATTGACAGGAATGCTGAAGATGACAGTGATGAAGATGATGAAAGTGAAAAGGACGGGGTTGATGAATCAAAAGAATGGGATAAGCTCAAGGCTGAAGTAAAAGAAGAGGCTCCGGTAGAGGAACCTGTAAAAGACAAGGTTCCGGAGTTCGTTCCTGTCGCGACTCCTGAAGTTGAAGAGCTTCACGAGATAACGCCTGAGGAAGAGGTCGAGATAGAAAAAAGGACTGAAAAGATATCTGTTTCTGTCAAGGAACCGGACAATACCGGAAAAGATAAGAAGGTTCTCCGTTCGTTCGATGACTATAAACTGCCCAGTCTTGATCTGCTGACAGGTGAAGACAAGGTGAAAATGATAAAGGACCGCGAGAAGAAGATACAGGCGACTGCTCTTCTTATCGAAAGGAAACTGCTCGAACACAGGCTGAAAGTCACTGTGAAAGGCGCTACTATCGGGCCTGTGGTCACGATGTATGAACTTGAGCTCGGTGAGGGTGTCAGGGTCAATCAGGTGGCGGCGATGGAGCAGGACCTCGGTGTAGTGGTCGGCGGAAAGAGGACGAGGGTCGTTTCGAGCATTCCGGGTAAACCTTACATCGGTATCGAGGTTCCCAACGATGACAGGCTGATGATAAGGCTCAGGACTGTCCTGCGCAGTGATGTATTCTCAAAGCACAGTTCAAAAGGACTTCCTGTGGCGCTCGGGCAGGATGTCGAAGGCAATTCATTTGCGGCGAATCTTGTTAAAATGCCGCATCTTCTTGTTGCGGGAACTACGGGCAGCGGTAAGTCTGTCGGTATAAATACCATAATAGTTTCACTGCTTTACACGCTCAGGCCTGATGAAGTCAAGTTCGTGATGATAGATCCGAAGGGTAATGAGTTCAATATCTATGAAGGTATTCCGCATCTTCTTCTTCCTGTTGTTGTTGACAGCAAGAAGGCGGCAAAGGCTCTTATGTGGGCTGTGAATGAGATGGAGGAGCGGTTCCATAAGCTTGCGGAGAACATGGTCAGGGATATCGAGGCGTACAATGAAAAGGTCGACGGTATCAATAAGAACCTTGCAAATCCCGAGCAGTTCTGGAAAAAAATGCCATATATTGTGGTTGTTATAGACGAGTTCGCCGATCTGATGATGGTGGCGGGTAAGGATGTTGAGATCGCTGTTTCGAGGATAGCACAGAAGGCGAGGGCGGTAGGAATACACCTTATCATCGCGACGCAGAGGCCGACAAGGGATGTTGTGACGGGTCTTATCAAGGGCAATCTGCCTGTGAGAATAGCTTTCCGTGTGGCTTCGGCTCTTGATTCAAGGACGATCCTCGATTCCAACGGTGCTGAAATGCTGCTGGGTAACGGTGATATGCTCTACATTCCGCCGGGATCATCCGAAGCGATCAGGGTTCACGGTGCCTACATCAGCACTGAAGAAATAAAGAAAGTGGTCGAGTTCATAAAGTCCCAGATGGACGGTGATGCAACAACTGACGATTCGATACTTGCATCATCCCCGGATGAATTCATAAGCGGAGATGCATCGGACGGATC
>JAKLDO010000162.1 GCA_022703485.1 bacterium | reverse complement strand
TCCACATTTTTATCCACATTTCTTTCATTCTTTTCAACCAAACATAAACCAAACCCTATTCAAGCTTATAAGACCCTTACTTCAAAATACCACCGTTTTTCAATCACTTTTCACTTTTCTACTAATTCTGAGACAAAATAATTATTTTTTATTAGAAGCGCTTCCTTTCCTGCCTCTATGATATCGGAAAGCACCATTTCTTCAGCAAGCTCTTCAACTGATGTATGAGCCTTCCAGCCAAGTTTTTCAGCCGCTTTTGAAGGATCTCCATGAAGAATATCGACTTCAGTTGGTCTAAAATATTTTTTATCTATTTTTATTACAGGCAGGCCCATTTTCAGTGTCTGAGGAACTTTTCCTGTCAGCTTTTCCACTTTTCCTGCATCAACAAAGCTTATATATCCTGTCTCGTCAACGCCTTCACCTTTAAAAGATATGCCTATACCCGCCTTCTCAAACGCAAGTTTTACAAAATCTTTTATCGTCATGGTCTTTCCTGTAGCTATGACATAATCATCCGGAACATCCTGCTGAAGCATAAGCCACATCGCCTGAACATAATCCTTTGCATGACCCCAGTCCCTTTTTGAATCAAGATTCCCCAGATAAAGAATGTTCTGATCCCCGAGAACTATTCTTGCAACAGCCCTTGTTATCTTCCTTGTTACAAAAGTCTCTCCTCTTCTCGGCGACTCATGGTTGAAAAGAATTCCGTTGCTTGCATGTATTCCGTATGCTTCACGGTAGTTCACGGTTATCCAGTATCCGTAAAGCTTTGCCGCACCATAAGGACTTCTGGGATAGAAAGGTGTCAATTCGTTCTGAGGGACCTCTTGTACTTTTCCATAAAGCTCAGAAGTTGACGCCTGATAGAACCTTGTCTTTTTTTCAAGCCCGAGTATCCGTATACCTTCAAGCAGTCTCAAAGTACCTAAAGCATCTGAATTTGCTGTATATTCCGCTGTTTCAAAAGACACTTTGACATGCGACTGGGCAGCTAGATTATATATTTCATCCGGCTGGACCTCCTGCATTATCCTGATAAGGTTGGTGGCATCAGTAAGATCGCCGTAATGAAGCCTGAATCTGACATCTTTCTCATGAAGATCTTTATAAATGTGGTCTATCCTGTCTGTGTTGAAAAGAGAACTTCTTCTTTTTATGCCGTGAACTTCATACCCTTTTGAAAGGAGAAGTTCCGCAAGATAAGATCCGTCCTGCCCTGTGATACCTGTTATAAGTGCTTTTTTTGACATTTTATTCCTATTTATAAGATCTTTTTAAAAATTGCGAGAATGCCCTGCGCCCATGCGACCCTGTGGCCTGTTCCGGTACCTTTTGCTATGAAATCCTTGTTCTCCTGATACCATTTATAGCTTCTGATCAGAGCCTGTGATTCATCATACTTCGGGTTCCATTTTAATATTTCACGGGCTTTATCGACAGAAACGAAACTGTCTTTGTGGGCAGTTCCGTAAACCCATTTATAAAGAGGAGATATGTGAAGCCATTCAAAGACAGTGAGGGCGGGAATTACAAGCCACACAGGCGTATGAAGTATTTTTGATCCGCTTCCGGCATATTCGCAGAGGTTTCCGACATAATCGTTCTCTGTAAGGCTGCTCACTGCTCCGACATTGAATATTCCGTTCGCTCTTTCGTCGCTTGAGGTATACGCCAGATACACTGCATCACACAGATCATCGACTTCAAGAAGCTGATATCTGTTCTTTCCACTCCCTATCAGAGGGATCCTGTGTCCCTCCTCAACCCAGTTATAAAGTATCTGAAATACACCGAGACGGTGCGTTCCGATAAAAGTCTTGGGCCGGATGGTAGTGATGAAAAGGCCTTTTTCCCTGAACTCTTTGCAGTGCTTTTCAGCAGCTATCTTGCTTTCACCGTAAGGCCCCACACCTATCATTTCGTCTGTTTCGTAAAGCGGATGATGGTCAGGAACTCCGTAAACCGCAGTGGACGATATCATGATAAAGCGTTTAACCTTGTTTTTGAGAGAAAGTTCCAGAACATTTCTCGTTCCGTCAACATTTGTCGAGAATATCTCTTTTCTCGACTCGAGCGGAAGAGCCGCCGCAGCGTGAATGACAACATCTGTTTTTGATATAAGCTCATCCATGACTGCTGTATCACGCACATCACCTTTTACAAGTCTGACACTCTGGTCATATTCACTTTTATCATATTCTGCAATGTCAAGAAGGGTCACTTCTTCACCCATTTCAACACATTTTTTTGTCATATGAAGTCCGAAGAATCCGGCACCGCCTGTTATAAGCACTTTCATTACATCCTCCTAATAGGCAAAGATTAGAAAAAGCAGAACCCAGAAAAAAATAGTGATCTGAAGGAATCTGTCTTTATACACCACATCCGTAGGACTTCCGCTCTTTTTAAAGACAAGTGTGATCTGCATATATCTGAAAATACCCAGAATTACAAAAAAAGAGGTCATATAGAGGTTTTTTGTCCCGAAATGGCTCTGCACAGCAGAATCAAGTGTGTAAAGAAGGTAGGAAACGATCAGAACAGCGCTCATGACGCTCATGGAGGCATTGATGAACTCTATTGAATAACCTTCTATCGATTTTCTCACCTCGACACCTTTCTCAGCAAGCACAAGATCATCCCTTCTTTTTGCAAAAGCAAGAAAAAGGCTTAGCAGGAAGGTCATTATTATTATCCAGTGAGAAGGAAGTACGCCCTGAACTCCGCCATATTCCGTACCAGCCATAAGTCTCATCAGAAAGCCTGCGGAGATCATGAATATATCGACAAGCGGAATATTCTTGAACCCGAATGAATAAAGAACATTTATAAAAAGATAAGACAATATTATCATTGCAAGACTGAACGAGCTTGAAATGCTCAAGGTCAGTCCGGAGAAAGCAAGAAATAGTGACAATACCGCAGCAGTCCTTATTTTTATTTTTCCCGAAGCAATGGGTCTGTTCTTTTTTACAGGATGTGCTGCATCGCTTTTTACATCCCTGATATCATTAAGTATATAAATTGAACTTGCAGAAAGGCAGAAAGCGGCGAATGCAATGAATACGCTTTTCAATAGTGCCAGGTCACTGATCCTGAGAGCAAAAAAAACGGGAAAGAAAACAAGAAGGTTCTTAACATACTGCTTCGGCCGTATGAGTTTAAAAAAACTGCTCATTTTGTTTCCTCAAAAAAATCTTTAGGATTATATCTTGAAGCAGTACATAGTCAAAAAATCATTGAATTGACCGGCTCTTTTTCTGAAATAAAAATAATCGTAATTTACAGGCAAAAAAAAATGAGGCGACGACCTACTTTTCCACGGCCACTGACCGCAGTATCATCGGCGCAACCGC
>JAKLDO010000161.1 GCA_022703485.1 bacterium | reverse complement strand
TCTCTATTTCCGGAAGAATTTCATAAAAGATGTCAGCGAACTTACGAAAAAACTTTATTCCTCAGATGACAGGAACGGAATAAGTGCTGTTCTCAAGTCTGTTCCGTCAGTAGAATCAGCCATTGTTTCAAGATCTGTGCTCAATCAGAAGATAGATTCAGATGATAAGCTCATGGCTACAGTCTCTTCAGAGATAGAGCTTGAAAGAAAGAACTGGGAAAAATACATCCTTTATTTCGCCACGGTAGGCTCAAACGCCCCGTTTCTGGGACTTCTCGGTACGATCCTGGGACTGATGCAGTCTTTTGCCGACCTTGCTCTTGCAGAGAAGCTTGACACAAGGGTTGCAATGGCTGGAATAAGCTATGCGCTTATAACCACTGTTGCTGGAATTGTCGTAGCAATACCTTCGATCGTGATATATAACAGTCTTTCAAAAAGGGTGAAAATAGCATCACAGAACACAAAAGCCATAGCCAGAGCGGTGGCTAACATCATTTTTTAATTATTTAGGATACTGCTAATGAATATCACCGGACTGATAACGGTATCTCTGTCCACAGGCATAATCCTGGCCTTTGCCGCCATAATATGGAACTATGCGAAAGGATTAAAGAAAAGCCCTGCCGACATGTGGCTTCTCTTTATCTATAATATAATTGAATACACAGCATACGGAGCCATAAATTCCGTTCTCACCCTCTGGCTTACTGCTGATTGCGGCGTTAGCGACATGTGGGCGGGCAACTACATAATGTTCTGGTCGATAATGCTTTCAATTATCGGCATGGTCACCGGAGCTGTCGTTGATACGATAGGAATAAGAAAAACGCTTCTCATAAGCATTTTCTTCCTTCTTGTATCAAGGTTCTTCATGGCGTTCATTACAGACCCTTATATCATATTCGTTCTCGGTTTCGTGCCAATGGCGATAGGTTTTGCCATAGTCGGCCCGCTTGTATCGGTGGCGATAAAGAGATTCACATCGAAAGAGACCGCCGCTTTAGGTTTCGGACTGTTCTATGTGCTCATGAACCTCGGATACGCTCTGGGCGGAACAACTTTCGATCTTCTAAGAGAGACCTTCTCATCCAGAGATGCCGCAGGAAAGATCATCAACGAAAATGCCGGAGTTGAATTCATAGGGCACCATTTCTCCACATACCAGATGTTCTTTGTAACAGGATTTCTGCTTACTGTTATCAGCCTGTGTGTCGCTTTCTTCATAAAAGGAAAATTTGAACTTGATGAAAATGGTGAAAGGACCGAAACTTCAAAGAAAGAGCTCGGAACAGGTTTCAACGCAATAAGGAACTCTGCGGCCGATGTAGGAACGAAACTTCACAATGTAGTATTTGAAAAGATATTCTGGGTATATATCGGAATGCTCGGACTTACTCTTTTCGTGAGGTTCATTTTCTTCCATTTTGCATACACTTTCCCGAAATACGGTATAAGTGTTCTTGGCGAAGGAGCAAAGATAGGCAATCTCTACACAGTGTTCAATTCTGTTCTCATAATACTGTTCGTGCCGGCCGTTTCGTACCTTACAAAAAGAACTTCATCTTATAAAATGCTCATCGCCGGATCTCTCATTTCATCACTTTCATGTTTTATAGCAGTCATTCCGGCAAGTGTATTCAGCCCTCTCACGAACACAGTGCTTGGTGAGATGATCTTCATTAAATGGCTCGGACTTGCAGATTCAGCGCAGTCTCTAGCTTCCAATCCGCCGCCGGCTGAATACTGGCCGCTGATAATATTCATTTTCATTTTCACGATCGGCGAGGCAGTATGGTCTCCGAGACTCATGCAGTTCACGGCTGAGATAGCACCGGTCGGAAAGGAAGGCACATATATAGCCCTTTCGATCCTCCCGTGGTTTGCAGCGAAGTTCTTTGTAGGACCGATGTCAGGATTCCTCGTAAAGACATATACCCCTTTCGAGAACGGACATCCCCTGCCCCCTGCCCCGGATTATGCGATGGTGTGGGTCTGGATAGGCGCAATGGCCCTGCTTACACCGGTAACATTGATTTTGCTTGGAAAATACTTTATGAAGATACTGGTTCCGGAAAAGATCGAAGGGAAACAAGATGATCTCTAAGAAGAAGAAAGACCGTCTCGAAATGTCTTTCACTCAGTCCATGCAGCTTATAGCTCCTTATTGCAGGTCGAGAATATCCGAACAGGTCCGTTCGGTAGCTCCGATAATCGTGTATCTTGTACTTTTTCAGATACTGGTGCTCAGACTGCCGCTGAAGGATTCCTCCGTTATAACAGGAGGGATAGTTCTTGTAGTTCTGGGACTTTCATTTTTCATTGAAGGACTGATGCTCGGGTTGATGCCTCTCGGTGAGACAATAGGTTCAAAACTGCCCTCAAGATCAAAGACCTCCATGATAATCGCATTCAGCTTCATACTCGGTCTGGGAGCAACTCTCGCAGAGCCGTCCATAGGCATTCTGAAAGCGGCAGGGTCGTTCATTGAACCGTGGGATGCGCCCCTTCTATATCTTCTTCTTAACAGACATCCTGAAATGCTTGTGATGTCTGTCGGAATAGGTGTGGGATTGTCTGTTGTCGCCGGAATGCTCAGATTCATTTACGGATTATCGTTGAAACCCTTCATTTACGGCATATTTTCATTGCTGCTCGTTTTTTCGGTATGGGGAATGTTCGATCCCAATATGCTTCATCTCACCGGTCTTGCATGGGATTGCGGAGCTGTAACCACAGGACCGGTGACAGTGCCGCTTGTCATAGCTCTCGGAATAGGCATCTGCAGGTCACTCGGTGCCGAGGATAACGGTGCGATGGGTTTCGGAGTTGTGACCCTTGCGAGTGCTTTTCCTGTACTTGCAGTAATGATACTCGGTCTTTTTTTCTCAGGAAATGTCCCCGATCCCATGACAAGGGAGCAGTTCTACAATTCTCTGAGCCCTGATATGCTTATGTATCTAACAGGTTCAAAGGATGGAATTGCCGACAGTTTGAATGCGGCCGCTGCAGCAAGCTCCTTCACTCTTGCACTGAAAGGCATTACAAATGCAGTCATCGCAATACTTCCTCTGACTCTTTTCATACTCATTGTGTTCATTTTCATTTTAAGGGAGAAGCTTGCAAGAAAGGATGAGATATTCTTCGGCATTGCGATATCCGTTATAGGAATGGCCTTTTTCAACCTCGGGATCGAGTTCGGGCTTGCAAAAATAGGAGCTCAGGTTGGATCAAAACTTCCTGCTTCTTTTAAACCGGTTGAGCTTGTGGAAGAACAGGTCGTGATCGAGAATTTTGATCCTGCAATAGTTCATACATCCATTTCAAAGAACGGTGTAAAAGAGAACTTCTTTTATGTAAAATATG
>JAKLDO010000160.1 GCA_022703485.1 bacterium | reverse complement strand
ATAAAGGATGGAACTTTTCTCAAAGAGCTTAGCAAAAATGCACAGTGGAGCTCGATGACACCGGGAACACAGTATTCTGACGGCTCGGTAGAGTATGTTTTCAAATTTGATCTGCAGCCTTATTTAAAAGAAATAGTAGCAAAAACGAAGGACGCATTTTTTAAAGAAGTTCCAAAGCCTGCGGAAACACAGTCTGCTCCGGCTGAGAACCGGCATGACCTTCTGCTGATAGACATGAGAAAGCTGAAGGCCGGCAGAGTGCTTTTTCCTTCGGTTGAAACGGCTGATGGTGAGATAATTTCAAGTTTTACAGATTTCCAATGTGCGGCAGGGAAGGGAGATGACCTCATCACAAAACTTAATGTCGTCAACCATCTCAGAATATCGCCGTTGAAAATAAAAGACGGTTCAGCTATCATTGTAAATAAAGAGGATGCCTCGAAGATAAAAACAACACTTGATGCCGGGGCTTTTTCAAACGGAAGAGTGATAATACTGTTCAAATAACCGGAGAGAAGAATGATTTCAAAAGAGAAGATCAACAGGTTCATTTTCGACAAGAAAGGGTGGATCCCTGTATCCTTCATGGTCATTTTCATCCTCTGCATCGCTTTTGCTCCCACGATCACCACAATACTGCTGACGGCTCTTTTCGTTGCATATGCGATAGATCCCATGGTCACTTTCCTATCCAAGAAGATAAAGCTAGGAAGGCCTTTTTCAAGCGGTATGGTGATATTTATGATCGTGGTCCTGATACTTCTTCTGCTTCTCATCGTCCTTCCGGGGATATTCAGACAGCTTTATGCCGCATTCGGAAATTTTGACGATCTGATGTCATCCATCTGGGAATGGATGGAAAGCACTGCGGCCGGATTCAATGTGGATATTTCGAGGTACCTTTCGAAAGATGAGCTGACCGGCAGAATAGAATCTGTCGCAGGACCTGTAGTAAATTCTGCTTCGAACCTGGTCACTCTTGTATTCGAACAGGGTCTGGGGCTTCTTTCGTTCATTTTCAATTTTGCAATATTCATAATCATGACTTTCTTCATGAGCTCCAGATATCCGCAGATAAAAGTTGCCATTTTTGAGCTCGTTCCTACTAAAAAACAGGATTTTGCAAAGCTGTGGCTCAGCAAGTTCGACTTAATACTTTCAGGTTTCATAAGAGGCCAGCTTACGGTATGTTTCGTTCTGGGCTGTATCTATGCCGGAAGTTTTGCAGTTGCAGGGATATCCAATGCCGGCAGTCTCGGCGCAATGATCGGAATGCTGTGTATTGTTCCTTATGTGGGTCTTTTCACAGGTATCGTGATATCCATCCTTCTTGCGCTCCTTACCGGCGGGGCTTCTGCAATGATAAAGGTCGTCCTGATCTTCATAATAGTCCAGGCTTTCGATACTGTGATGATAACACCGAACATCATGGGGAAAAAGGTGGGGATAAGCCCGGTTTTCGTAATAATAGCCATATTTGCAGGTGCGGAGATAGGCGGGTTCCTCGGAGTTCTTATTGCGGTTCCGACATTTGCCATCCTTAAACTTCTTGTCGATGAAATGCTGTTAAGATATAAAGCGTCCTCTTTCTACAATGAAGACGAAAATCCGCCTGAGATACAGAAATAGCCGAAATGAACTACTTCATCCACATAAAGCTCGAAGATATAATTCTTGGAAGAACTGAGATCAGCGGATCTGCAAAAGGTCTGCTTGACGGGTTTGAAATTGTTATAACCGAGCCTTATTTTCTTGATTTTGTAAATGAAGATCCGGCTGAGTTCGGAAAGGTCCGGAAGTTCCTCGAAGGGAAGAAAGTCTCGGTCCATCTTCCTTTTTATGACTTGAATCTCGGTTCGCCTGACAGGAGCATTTGTGAGCATAGTTTTAATTCTATAATTTCGGGGCTCGTTTTCGCACACAGGCTCGGTGCGAAAATTGCGGTTTCGCATCTGGGATATAACACGAAACTTTCAAAGAACTCGACTGAAAAATGGTTCAGACTGTTCATCGCGGCGAAGTCAAAAATAGAAAAATATGCAGCAGAAAAAGGGATAACTGTCGTATGGGAAAATACCTATGAGACCGACTTTTATCTTTTTGATAAAATGATGGAGCTCGACCCCGGAACTTCGTTCTGTCTTGATGTCGGGCATTGCAACTGTTTTGCGGACTTTACCGCAGTTGAATTTTTCAACAGATATTCAAAGAACATATTGCACTTTCATATCCACGACAACAACGGAACGGAAGATTCCCATGCCGCACCGGGACTAGGCAATATCGATTTTGCACAAATACTTGACATCATTGGCAAAAGTTCCGCAGACACTGCAATATTCGAGCTTGAATTCGACCGTTTTGAAAGATCCGCGGAATACATAAAGAAGCTGTTTAGGTTGTAAGCTTAAATTTCTTGCATCAAATTTATATTTCAATATTATCGAACAATGGTTAGGGATGAAAATGTGAGCTGTGACAATGGAAAAGTCCGAGCCGTTAATTCCTGTTCATGGTGGTTATCGTAAATTGAAAAGCTTCCAGATATCGCAGCTTGTCTATGATGTAACTGTCCGTTTCTGCAATTTTAAGACACAGAAAGCTGATAAAATGGGAAAAGAACAATCCACTCAGACAGGAGCTTATCGATTTAAGATGTGAAACAGCTGATGATGTTGCAAGATGGGTTAAGATAAAAAGTGGACATTGTGGACCTCGTGGACAAAGTGGACATTTTACAGAGTCGACGAAGTCCACCTTGTCTACCGAAGCCGTTTCAGCAAATGCAGCTCTTGTTTTAATAGCTGTTGCATGCTCTCTTTTAGATAGGCAAGTTGCATTTCTTGCTGATAGTTTTGAAAAAGATGGCGGATTTACTGAAAGAATGTACCGGGTAAGGTCCCAAAAAAGAAAATAGTATTTAGCCAATTCTTGAGTTACGGTGCTTTTTGATTATCATTCAAAAGACGGTGTCCGCCGTGTGTGTGATCCTTAACTGTTTGGAGGTTGGAATGTTCAGGGTGCTGATGATACTTGTTTCCGTCTGGATGTTTGTTTCCTGTGATACGAAAGAGAATGTCTATACGCTCGAACTGATCGACGGAAGTCCTGTTGTAAAGGGTTCTGAGAACGGTCTTATGTGGTACATGGACGATCCGGAGAACCCGAATACGAAACTTAACATGCTTACTTACGCAAAAGCGCAGGAACTTTGCGATAACATGGACTATGCAGGACATACCGACTGGAGACTTCCCACGATATATGAACTCAGAACCCTTGTTGACGGTTTCAGTGATATCGAACCGGGCGGACGGTGCAAAGTTTCATCGGAATGCCTTGCAATGAGCTGTCTTTATCAGGGTCAGAAAGATGATGCAGATTATCCTTGCGCCAATGAAGATGAGGAACTGCTTCAGGGACCGGGACCCGAAGGCTGCTATTTTGATGAAGTCTGGAGAACATACTGTGGAAAATACTGGTCATCATCAAAACTCAAAG
>JAKLDO010000016.1 GCA_022703485.1 bacterium | reverse complement strand
AAACGGACAAACCCCTTCTTCTTTGCAGTAACACTCCCAATCCCTGATCCGAACATCAATTGAATTTCTCCATAGATGCCATTTGCCATCAAATGTCCCGAACTCCATCATTTCATTGCTCACAGGACAGTATGTTTTCTGTTTATCAAAACGATACCAGCAGCTCATAAGACCTGCCCCATTATTTGCAGTAGAAAGCATTAGATTGCCTTTAACTTTGTGTGGCTGCATATACCTGTCAACTTCAATTTCTTTATACTCAGGATTATCCTTGTTGGCATAGTTAACTTCTATCAGTGTTGGAGGACCTTCGTCTTCATACAGATAATAAATCAGGCGATTTTCATTATCTTCATCAATTCTCGGGCTGTGACCTTTCTCATACTTTCCTGTCCCGTCTTTTCTTGTGGCTTTTGTGCATTCCTTATAACTTTCAGGATATTTGCTCAGATCACAGTAATATATCTGCCTGTCTGCTGTTTCATCAGGAGTCAGAAATGTCAGTTTGTCTCCAACAATGTTACCTTCATATACTTTTCCTAAACCTAAATTGTGCCATTCCCAGACTCCTACCTTAGCATACTTTACATCTGTGACATTGCTTTCCTTCCCAGCTCTTATTTGTATCAAAACCCATTTATCTCCAACGATAGATGGATTGCTCATGAATGCATTGTGTCCTTCATTGTCATATATCAGTTCATAGTTGTATTTTCCGTCTTTTTTCAATATTGATACGACAAAAGATTTATAATTTGGATTATCAGGTGCAGAGGATTCAAAAACAGAAACTACTGATCTATTTTTATTAAAGCTCAACATTCCATTAGCTTTTCCTGTTTTAACAAACACATCCTTTTTAGGATCATACTCTATGGCGCTACTCCCTGTCATATACATTCCAGCAACACCGTCACTCATCCCATGCGTCCAGACAGCACCCATCGTTGAGGTATATCCTTTTACTGAAAGCCTTCTGTCACACTTTGAAACCAGACTCCCTCCTGTTGATCCTTTCATGTCAGGGAGTTCACACGGCCATGGATAGCATTCTCTCTCCCATTCCTGATTGGGATCTTCTTTTTCTGCTGCAAGATACTTCTGATACTTCTCCCAGTTATCCCATTCCCAGATGTTTCTTACACATTGCGGATCGGTTTCAGTTGGAGTATCACATCCGGGACGGCAGAATGTCGGTTTTTCGTTCTTATCTTTGAACGGAAATCCGGTCTTAATAACATTTGCCTGAACTTTCAGATCAAGACACGGAACCTTTATATCTTCATCAGAATTTTCATTATCAATGTCAATCATATCAGGATCAGCTTTTTCATCAGGTGTTATGTCCTGAATGTCCGTGTCAGGGATCAGATCTTTATCCGTAACTGTGTCCTCATCATGCTTTGAACCGTTGGTATTGCAGGAAACGATAAAAACGATGAGAAGAATAAGCGCTAACCGCATAAAAATGATAATATCTCAAATTATTAAAACAAGTGAAGATTACCCTAAAACAGCAAGCTAATCAAGCGGCAATCTAAAATAATTTGACGGAAACTTTTCGAGTCTGTATATTTGACAGTGTTTAATTTTAATTCGAGATCAGATTTAGAGAAAAATAAATGAAAAAACCAACCGATTCATCAATTGCAGTCGGCAACGAAGAGAGTTACAGAAATCTTCTCAATGAACTGAAAAGCATCCTTAGCAAAGGTCAGGCAAGAGCATATAAAGCTGTTGACAACATCAAAGTTCAGACATACTGGCAGATCGGGGAAAGAATTGTCAGAGATGAAATTGAGAATAAAGAAAGAGCTGATTACGGAAAATACCTTGTCGATCAAATATCTTTGGACCTGAATATAAACAAAAGAGAACTTTACAGAATCATTCGATTTTTCAGACTATATGAAATTGTGGCTACAGTGTCGCCACAATTGAGCTGGAATCATTATAAGGAGCTTGTAGATATCGAAAACAATAAAGAACGGATGTTTTACCAGAACAATGCTGTTAATAAATACTGGAGCGTTCGAGAACTTCGTCTACAAGTTAAGAATGATCTTTTCAAAAATGCGATGTTAATTGAAAAAAAGCTGTAATAAATATAAAAGGATAGCAACTTCTCAGACCGGCGAAACTCCTCTTTTTCAAAGAGCTCTCAATTCAATTGTTTAATTTTGGCTGTAATTTTCACACTACTTACTGTATTTATCGACATTAAAAAAGCGTTTGACCTTGAAGACATCGCTCTTCATGGCTTCTTCGAATGTGCCGTAGAAAAGAACTTTTTTATCTGCAAGCATCAGAACTTTCTGCGCAGTTCTTCTTATCGAGAGAAGTTCATGCGTAACGATGAAATATGTGGTCTTGAGCTGTTCATTCAGCTTTATGAAAAGGACATCAAGGTCTCTTGCCGTGACGGGATCGAGACCTGCCTGAGGCTCATCGAAAAATATTATGTCAGGGTCCATGACAAGCGCTCTTGCAAGTGCACCTCTTTTTTTCATACCGCCAGAAAGTTCCTGCGGAAATTTGTCACGGTGCGCGTAAAGGTTGACCATCGCAAGCTTTTCAAGCGCCATGTCACGGGCGATACTGGTATTGAAATCAGGATAATGCATGATTATGGGAAGCATCACATTCTCTTCAAGCGACAGCGAATTGAGCAGTGCCGAGCTCTGATAGAGTATTCCGATCTTCTTGTAAAAATCTGATTCCTCGGGAAGCGGGTGCACTATCTCTTCATCCTTGAAAAATATTTTTCCTTCAGTCGGAGGATTGAGACCGATTATCGCCTTCATCAGCGTCGATTTTCCGCATCCGGACTCACCGAGCACAATGAATCTCTCACCGTCGGCTATCTCGAACGAAATATCCTCTAGTATCGTTCTGCTGCCGTACCCTGCGGTTATGTTTTCAGCTCTAAGCATGTAAATCCTCTTATGTGTACAGGATTAGAGAGAATATAGCATCTATCGCTACGACAAGGAATATCGAGACGACGACCGCTTCCGTTGTGGCTCTTCCCACAGCATCGGCTCCGCCCCTGACATTGAGACCCTTGAAACTTCCGACAGCGAGTATCACTGAAGCGAACGAAATACTTTTTACAGTGCCCCAGAAAATGTCTCCGAATTCAAGTGATTCGATCATCTGGTTGAAAAATGCTCCCGCCGGAATGCTGTAAGCCGAAGCAACGATGAAACCTCCGAATATGCCCGATATGTCAGCTATCAGAGTGAGTACCGGCATGACAAGCGTGAACGCCCAGAATTTAGGCACAAGGAGGAATTTCAGCGGTTTGATACCCATTGTTTTAAGCGCATCGACTTCTTCCATAACGACCATCGTGCCGATTTCAGCGGCGATCGAACTTCCCGTTCTTCCTGCAATTATTATCGCAGTTATAAGCGGACCGAGCTCTTTGGTCATTACCATTGTGCTCATCATCGCAATGTAACCCTGCCCTCCCATCTTGGCAAGCTGTAGAGCCGCCTGCAGAGCGATCGTGAAACCTATCAGGAACGCAAGAAGGAAAACTATCGGAATGGCCTTGTAGCCTATGTAATATGCATTCTTGGTCGTATCATCCTTAAGAATGAACTTCCTGTTGTACAGCGATTCAAAGGAATAGAATATCATATCGACCATTATGACACAGAAGAAATAGATCACTTCGCCTGTTCTTATCAGTTTTTCACCAAGAGTCTCAAGAACCGGTTCTTTTTGAGCATTTTCAGTCTGAACCTCAGGCTCTTCATCATGATAGAAAATTTCTTTTCTGAGATCTTCAGGAATATCTATTTTTTCTCCGTAAGCAGCTGAAAGTTTTCGCAAAACGGCTTTTGTTACCGAATTGAGAGTTACACCTGAAAGATCAAACGAAACACTTTCAGATTTCGATATCTGTGAAGAAAGATCGAGATGCACTTTCTCACAGTTCTCAATTGTGATGTCTGAAGGGACCTTAATTTTTTCCGTCATTCTTTTTTTCTACGACCGCTATTCCGAGCTCATCAAGCTGTATCTGCTGAACCGGCGCCGGAGCCATGCTCATAAGACATGAAGCACTCGTCGTTTTCGGGAATGCAATTACATCCCTTATCGCATCAAGACCGTTGATAAGCATCATCAGCCTGTCAAAACCGAGAGCGATGCCTCCATGAGGCGGAGCACCGAACTCAAGAGCTTCGATGAGGAACCCGAAGTTCTCTTTTGCTTCTTCATCTGAAATATTGAGGAACTTGAACACTTCTTTCTGTTTTTCAGTGTTGTGTATCCTTATCGAGCCGCCGCCAACTTCATATCCGTTTATTACAACATCGTATGCTCTTGATGAGATCGTGCCGAGATCATCGCCCCTTTTGGCCGCTTCAAAATCAAAATCGGTGAAAGCATGGTGTTTCGCTGTCCATCTGCCTGTCTCTTCATCAACTTCAAAAGCCGGGAATTCCGTGACCCAAAGGAATTTATAATCGTTCCTGTCGTAAAGAGAATACTCTGCGGCAAGCCTTTTCCTCAGATTTCCAAGTGCGGTCAGCACAGCTCCCTTTTTATCCGCGATGATGAAAAGCGTCCCTTTTTCAGGGATCATAGCCTTGAGCTGTTCAATTTCAACAGCTGTGAAGAACTTGAGAAGAGGTGAATCGAGCTCTCCGTTCTCTTTTTTGATCCATGCAAGGGCCTTCGCACCGTCGCCCTGCACATCCTTTTCTATCTTTTTAAGCTGATTTTTGCTGAGCTCTGACGACTTTCCTTCCAGAATTATCCCTTTTACGCTCATTTTCGGATCGTTCGCCGCATTATTGAACGCCTGGAAGCCCGATCCTTTGAAAATGCTGTTCAGAGAAATAAGTTCCATTCCAAACCGCATATCGGGTTTATCAGAACCGAACCTCTCCATCGCCTCGTTAAAAGACATCCTGAGGAAAGGTCTTGGCACAGCTATGTTCTTTATTTTCCTGAATATTTCCACAAGAAGGCCTTCAGCCATGTTCATAACATCATCTTCAACGGCAAAGCTCATCTCTACATCTATCTGGGTGAACTCCGGCTGTCTGTCCGCTCTGAGAGCTTCATCCCTGAAACACTTCACGACCTGATAATATTTGTCCATTCCTGCAACCATCAGGAGCTGTTTGAAAACCTGAGGAGACTGCGGAAGCGCATAGAACGAACCTTGAGATATCCTGCTAGGGACAAGGAAATCCCTTGCTCCGCCCGGAGTACTTTTCACAAGGACAGGTGTTTCGACCTCGATGAACCCGTTCCTGTCAAAATAATCATGGATCACTCCGCTCACATTCGATCTTGTTACAAGACTGTGCAGTACATTCGATTTCCTGATATCGAGATAACGGTATTTCAGTTTTATAGTGTCAGCCGCATCCTTCCTGTGGTCGTAAGGCATCGGTTTTGAACTGTTCAGCAGGGTTATCTCAGTAGCATCTATTTCGATGGCACCTGTAGAATATTTATCTGTACGGTTCTCTTTCCTGTCTATTACCGTTCCACTTACCGAAACGACATCTTCCAGTGTGAACTTTGAAGCTTTTTCAACAAGTTCAGGTCTGTTTATCGCAACCTGGGTCATACCGAATCTGTCCCACACGATCAAAAAAAGTATCGGACCGAGCTCTCTTTTCTGAGTTATCCAGCCCGCTATGGTCACATTCTGTCCGGCATTGTTCAGTGACAGTTCACCGCAAGTATGGGTACGAAACATTTTTTCCTCCGGGATTTCAGTTCGTGATGTTTATCAGAAGTTCAATTCTATCTGGTCTGTGTGTTCTGCTCATTATTTTCAGGAGCCGATTTATCAACATAATTAGCCGGAATCTTGAAAGAGACCGATTCGAGAGCGACGGGCTGCACAAGTTTGATCGTCTGTGTAACTACCGGAACTTTTTTGCTTATCGGTGTTCTGACAGCTTTTATTATCATGCCTGTCGAAAGGAAATTGTCCTCTATTTTAGCCTCGATCGAGCGGAACTTTACAAGCGAATCAGGCATCATTGCCGCGAATTTCTTTTTAAACTTTATAACAGGTGAATCTTTCATCGAGGGAGCTACAAAAACCTTTGAATACTGCTTTCCGTCAACATTCACATTCCATTCTTCGCAGTCAAAATCACCGATCTTCACATTGCCTTTCTTTTCAAATGTGACCTGCGGGATAACCTTGTCGGAATCAATGTGCCCCTGCGCTCTGATGTCGGAAGCAAGCTGCTCGGCGAACTCAATGTATTTGCTGAGCTTTACTACCTGGAAAGACTGGGTCTTATGATTTACAAAAGTTATTTTGTCGGCTTTGAGGTCCACAAGGCTTTCATTGCGTCCTGCTTCAGATATATTCTCTGTTTTCATAGTATCTTCAGTGACATATATGTTTTTTGTCACAACCTGTCCGTTAACCTCGACCTCTTCGACAGATTTCCACACCTCGGCGCAGAATATCATCGAGGGGAGCAACAGCAGAGCTGATAAAAAACTGATAGGCATGAACTTCATGGAAAACTCCTTTAAAATAATCAAACAGTCCCCGTCATTCTATACAATTATAATTTTTTCTCAACAAACTCTTTCAATTTTTTCTCGCTTTTGGAATAGTAGACAACAGTCCATATCTCAGAAGGGACTTTCACCCCCTCGGCATCCAGCGATATGAATGAGAAGCCTGTGTCTTTGAAATGGATGGCACCAGTTACCTCTGGAGATCTTCTGAAATCCTTGAGATCTGTCCCCGACAACATTGATCCTTTCGAGACAACTCCTCTTTTTTTCATTGATATTTCGGGACCTTTTTTAGTTTCGATCCAGGATATGACATAATTATTACGGACAAGCTGATGCGTCCAGCCCTCCTCTTTTTCGCAAGTGCCTTCAAAACAGACTATTGTCGCATTATATCCTGAATTTTTCACAAGTTCATCAAGATGCCCTTTCTCAAGATCGCTAAGCGGACTTTTCACAAACAGCAGTATTGAAACTCCGGACAGCTGTTCAATATGCTTCCTTATCCAGCCTGCGCTTGAACCCTGGAGATGAAGCGCTATGCCGGCCTTTTTTTTAACAGCTTCCTTTATGATGTATCCCGGAGTATCTCCACTTATGAAAATATACGGCGCACTTTTTGAAGGAGCTTCTCCGAGTCTAGGTTTAAGGGGCTCTCCGGCAGAAAGAACCGCACATAAAAAAAAGAAAAGCAGGAACACAGCTATTTTAGAAAAGAGCTTTTTTTTCATTTAACTGCTATTGTCTCAATTTCTATCAATGCACCGAGTGGAAGTTTTACGACCTGATATGAGGCCCTTGCAGGAGGATTTACCGAGTAGAACCATCCGTAGATCTCATTCATCTCCTTGAAATTATTCATATCTGACAGAAGTACTGTCGATTTGACGACATTTTCAAAACCGTATCCGGCCTCTTTAAGTATCTCTCCGATATTTTTCAGGACCATCGCTGTCTGCTCTTTGATGCCGCCTTCAACTATCTTACCGGTCGCCGGGTCCACCGGAAGAGTTCCGGAAACATAAAGAGTTCCGTTAACTTCGACAGCCTGACTGTAAGGCCCGATAGCCGCAGGAGCCGTTTCGCATTTAATTATTCTTTTCATTTCACCCTCTCCTTGCTCAAATCAATTTCTAATTAAGGAACTTAATACTATATCCCTGCCGCTAAAAAGGGTCAAGTTTAACCCTCATCCCTGCCCTTCTCCCTGGCAAGGAGAAGGGTCTATCTTAACCTCTCCTTATTGAGGGAGAGGTCGGCCTGCAAGGCCGGGTGAGGGTCTCTTCCGCCCTCATCCCTGCCCTTCTCCCTGACAAGGAGAAGGGTCAGCCACAAATTCTCCATAGTAAATAATTGAATTTATTGATTTTTATTGCCAACCGCATTTTTATTAAAGCTGGAGGAATGATGAGAAAGATTTTTTCAAAGAAATCTACAAAAGAAAAAAGAAAGATTCTCAGAGATAGCATTACAGAATCAGAGAATCTGCTTTGGTGCAGAATAAGGAACAGGCAGATAATGAATCTTAAATTCCGCCGTCAGCACGGAATTGGGGAATATATTGCAGATTTTTATTGTCCTGAAATTAAACTTGTGATTGAAATTGATGGAGTCCGGCATTTCACTGATGAAGGCAGGGATTATGATAGAATCCGCACTAAATTCATGGATTGTCTAGAAATAAGGACTTTAAGGTTTTCAAACTCGGAAATCACTAATGATATTGAGAAAGTTTTAAAGAAAATAAAAGCCGAAATATTAAATCTGACACTCATTACCTCTCCTTATTGAGGGAGAGGTCGGCCTGCAAGGCCGGGTGAGGGTTGTTTACAAATTTCCGGGTTTCTGATATATTCCGCTACGAGTGTTTTTCTAACGGATTACCATGGCGGCAGCAACACCCTATATCTATTTAGCTTTCAGCGGGGCAGCTGTTTTCTGCGCCATTCTTTTCCTTCTCAGCAGACAGCCTAACACAGCGACAAAAAGCTTTGCCGCCCTTTTTTTTGTTTTTGCCCTTGATACAGGGTTAAGTGCATTCATACTTCTCAAAGGATACCGGAGCCATCCCCATCTTCTGGGACTTTCCAGACCATTGATATTTCTTTACGGACCTCTGATGTATCTTGCTTTTTCGTATATGACAGCCAACATCACAAAAGTAAAGGCTGAGCATTTTTTCCACTTTCTTCCGTTTATTGCATATTCATTCCTTTTGACACCTTTCTTTCTCAAAACGGGAGCCACCAAAATATTTCTTTATGAACATTATGTTAAAGGTGTCGCATACATTGATTTTTTTCCGCACCTTATGATGTTCCTGAAAGTGCTTATGTTCATTATTTATTCCGTGATACCTTTCATGTTTGTCCTTAAATTCAAAAATACGGTCGTTACTTTCTATTCCACAGTTGACACTGGAAAACTTTTAAGACAGCAGGTCATTGCCGTTTCATATTTTTTATGTTCTTTCATTCTGGTGTATTATCTTTTTGTTTATTTTACCGGTCCCGACTTCATCAGACCGGATATTCCAAGCACATTTTTCTATCCTCTTGCAGGCGTGTTTTTCATGACTGCGTTTTTTTCTCTCTCAGACCCTGATTTCCTTAAATGCACTATTTCCACAGCAGATCTCAAGTTTGAAAAAGAAACTATGGAAGACACTGA
The DNA here is from genome assembly GCA_022703485.1 of bacterium. GTDB lineage: Bacteria > UBP6 > UBA1177 > UBA1177 > UBA1177 > JAKLDO01. The sequence continues at coordinate 35,699 of JAKLDO010000016.1, read as the reverse complement.
AAACAGTGAAGAAAACAGCGATCCCAAGTATAAAAAAAATAAAATGCCTGATGATCTGGCACAAAGGAGTCTTGCCGATCTTAAAGGGCTTATGGCTGAAAAAAAACCTTTTACGGACAGTTCCCTTACGCTTGTCGATCTCGCCGGAATGCTTCATATCAGACCTTACCATCTTTCACAGCTCATAAACAGCCGGCTCGGAGAGAATTTCTATGTTTTCATAAACACAGCAAGAGTGAAATATGCGGCAGATCTCATGAAAGATAAGAACAACTCAAATAAAAGCATACTTGAGATAGCATATCTTTCCGGTTTCAATTCAAAATCGGCATTCAACACTTATTTTAAGGAAATCTTCAGCGAAACTCCCGGAAAATTCAGAAAGAAACACCTCTGAAAAAAGTTCTTCCCCGCAAGGTTGAACTTTTAAAAACCTGAACAGTTTCAATTTTTTGTACTCCCTTATGTGTCAGGACGAACTCCCCGTTTTTTTCGTTTAATCTGAAATCGTAACCCGGCTTATTATCAACCGAAACGATGGAGAGTGTCATGAAGAAGTTTTTCGCAATCGTGAGCATTTCAACCCTTTTTGCAGTAAGCGGCTGCACCCCGCCGTCACCGGACCGCACTGCTGAAAAAAGAGTTCAGGAAAATGCACAGCAGAAAAAAGAGCTGACCCGTGTTGAAGAATCTATTCCGGAAAAAAAAGAAGATGTAAAAATGAAAGAGAGCGGCGGCAATGGAGATAAAAAAAGCCGCGTTGCTAATTCAAATGGAATAATGGGCGCACTTTCAAGCGGTCCTGCCCGTTTTGAAAAAGTTTTCGGCGGTGGCGGACTCGGAGCGGGAATAGACAAAAATCTCGGATCGGTAACAGGCGCACAACAATTCGGTTCAGGAGGCATTTCCATAAGAGGTTCCGGTAAGGGCGGCGGCGGTAACGCACTCGGTATCGGAGCATTAAGTACACGAGGTTATGGAATTGCAAAAAGTTCTTCGGCTTATGGAATGGTCGCTGTGCATGGAGCATCTGCAAGTATTTCGAACACTGAACAGTACGAATCTTCTCCTGAGAACAGCTGGAAATCGGCTTTGAGCGATCCTTTATCAACTTTTTCAAGCGATGTCGACACCGCAAGTTACTCAAATATCAGAAGATTCATCACAAATCACGAACTTCCGCCAAGTGATGCTGTCAGGATCGAAGAGATGATCAACTATTTCACCTACAGCTATCCCGAACCGTCAGGAGACGATCCGGTCAGCATATCTACAGAGCTCACAGAATGTCCGTGGAACAAAGCGAACAGGATAATGAAGATCGGAATTAAAGGAAAAAGTATCGATCTGGACAAGGCTCCTGCAGGTAATATTGTGTTTTTAATTGATGTATCTGGATCCATGCAGGACTACAACAAGCTTCCGCTCCTCAAACAGTCTTTCAAACTTCTTGTCAACAATCTGAGACCGGAGGACCTCGTTTCCATCGCTGTCTATGCCGGAGCGGCAGGAAAAGTTCTCGATCCTACTCCGGGAAATGAAAAGAAAAAGATCATCGATGCCATTGAAAACCTCAATGCGGGAGGCTCTACAGCCGGAGCTCAGGGAATAGAGCTCGCATATGAACTTGCCGAAAGATCTTTCATAAAAGGTGGGAATAACAGGGTGGTGCTAGCAACGGACGGTGATTTCAATGTCGGGATATCTGATGACGGAGAGCTTGTAAAACTCATTGAAAGTAAAAGAGAAAAAGGGATATTTCTTACTGTTCTGGGATACGGGATGGGCAACTACAAAGATGCAAAAATGGAAAAACTGGCAGATAAAGGCAACGGTAATTTCGCTTACATCGACAATCTTCTCGAAGCTAAGAAAGTGCTTGTAGATCAGCTTGCAGGAACTCTTTTCACCATCGCCAAGGATGTAAAGATACAGGTCGAGTTCAATCCCGCGGCTGTTTCAGGTTACAGACTTATCGGTTACGAGAACAGGATGCTTGCAAAAGAAGATTTCAACAACGACAGAAAAGATGCAGGCGAAATGGGCGCCGGACACACAGTTACAGCGCTTTATGAGATAATTCCGGCAGGAACTGATGCTCCTCCTGTAGTTGACGAACTGAAATATCAGAAAATAGAGCCTGTTACAGAACTTTCACCTAATGAGACCGCAACAGTGAAGATCCGTTATAAAAAGCCCGCATCAGACAAAAGCAGTCTCATAAAAAAGATAGTAAATTCAGATAGTTTTAAGAAATTCGACGGCACATCATCCGACACGAGGTTCGCTATCACAGTGGCCGCCGCAGGAATGCTCCTTAAATGTTCTCCGGAAAAAGGTGAACTTAACTGGGACTTTGTTATTAATTCCGCAAAAAAAGCAAAGGGAAGTGACGATTCGGGATACAGGGCTGAGTTCATAAACATGGCAGAGCGGTCTGAACTGATCGCAGCCGCAAAATGAAGGAGGGTATCATGAAAAGCTCAACTTTAAACAGCAGGGAAAGACCGGTTTTCAAAAGGAATTTCATTGACGAGTTCCTTGAACTTGTGGACAGGGATTTTGCCGTAATAATGTTCACTCTGTTCTTTTTCGGGTTTTACATGCTCGGTCTGATAATGGAGATACCGCCAATTGAAGTGGACATCATCGATAATGCCGATTTTGAAAGATTCGCAAACGTTCAGGCACCTCCTAAAACCGAACCTGAACCCGAAGTTGAAGAGGTTGCACCTGAGAAAAAGATAATACTTGAAACTCCAAAAGACGGTATCAACGATGCGGCACAGTCAAGAAAAGCTCTCGGTGAAGGAGGCCGGGTCGGTGACAAAAAAAGCAGCATCGCAAACACAAAAGGAAGCAGCAGGAAGTCTATTGACAAAAAGATCGCCGTATCGACAGGAATAATGGGAGTGCTTTCAAGCGGTTCCGCCCGTTTTGACAGAGTTTTCGGCGGCGGCGGACTCGGAGCGGGACTTGACAAGAACCTTGGATCAGTTGCAGGGCTCACGGGAGTTGACCAGTTCGGTTCGGGCGGACTTTCGGTAAAAGGTTTCGGAACAGGCGGGGACGGAAATGCGCTTGACATAGGAGGACTTAACACCAGAGGAAAAGGCGGTAATCCCGGAAGCAAATACGGAATGGAGACAGCATCGGTCATTAAAAAGAAACCTTCTGATCTCACTACAGGCGGCAACGGCGCAGTGATAATGGGAGCGCTTGACAGGTCAGTGATAGACAGCTACATCAGAAGGAACCTCGCAAAGATCAAATGGTGTTATGAAAAAGAACTTGCAAAGAATGAAGGTATCAACGGCAGAATAGTGATAAATTTCACGATCACCGGCAACGGTTCAGTGTCAACAAGCAAAGTCCACAGAACCACAATGGGCAATGACAGTGTGGAGAACTGCATAGCTTCGACCGTCAGACAGATCAGATTCCCCTCACCTAAAGGAGGAGGCATTGTCGTGGTGACCTATCCTTTCGTATTCAAAAAGACCGAAAGCTGATAATAAGTTCTAATATATTATCTAATACTTAATTCTTGCTTAATAAAATCATTTATGCTAGAGTGCGTCGCTGAATTGGATAAACCTTGAAAAATGGAGGCGAATTTGAACTCTAACCTGTTGAAATTGCTGGGCGATACTGCTATCGCGCAAAACGCCGGGCAGGGTGGCGGAATGATGGGGGTCCTGAATATGCTGCTGCCTTTTATTCTGATCTTTGCGATCTTTTACTTTCTTGTCATTCTTCCGCAGAAAAAACAGCAGAAAAAACACCTTGAGATGCTCAATCAGCTTCAGAAAGGTGATTTCGTTCTGATGAATTGCGGAATAAAAGGGAGAATAAGCGAGATCAAAGAGAATGGTGATATCAAACTTGAAATATCACCTAAGGTATTGATCACCGTACAGAAAATGGTCATCACAGGTAAAGTCACAGGAAATGAAGAACTTTAAGAGATAAGGAGATTGTTAGTTATGGAAAAAAACTGGATGGCAAGAGCAATTTTCACTTTTGTCCTAATCATCATTGCTGTTGTTATGCTTATCCCGTCTTTAGTAGATCAGGAAAAATACCCCTGGACATCAAAGATCAACGAAGGAATAAGTCTCGGTCTCGACCTTAAGGGCGGTATCCATTTCGTTCTCAGCGTTGATACGGAAAAGGCTGCTCAGGACAGACTTGACCGCAGAACGGACGAAATAAGGATCAGACTTGATGATGAAACTATCCCGTATGAATCTGTCAGCGTTGAACCCGAATCATTTTCGGTCATCGTGAAACTTAAACCCGAAGCTGACAAGGACAAATTCAGGGATAAAGTGGTCGATTACTTCAATGATCTCAAGAAAACAACTGTCGATGGTGACACCGTGACCCTCCAGATGAGAGAGGACACGATCAGACAGATCAAGGAGAACTCGGTTGAACAGGCTCTTGAGACTCTCCGTTCAAGGATCGATGAACTCGGTCTTAAAGAACCCATTGTCGCAAGGCAGGGCGAGAACGCCATACTCATTCAGCTCCCCGGCTACAAAGATGTCGAGAGAGCAAGAAGCATCATCGGTCAGACAGCTCAGCTTGAGTTCAAGATCGTTGCCGAAGATAAGGACCCGCTCGGTGAATATACCGGTGAAGTTCCTGAAGGCATAGCACTGATGCAGGGAAGAGGCACTAATTCCGACGGAACGCTCCTGACATACAAATATGCTTCAGGAAAAGACCGTGCCGCACTCAGGAAGTTCCTCAGTGACAAAGCACCGGAAGGAACTGAATTCCTTCTTGAAGAAACAGCCTATCCTAATGGTGAAAAAGAGTATCAGTCATATCTTCTCTACAAGCAGGCCTATGTTACAGGCGATATGCTCACTGATGCAAGAGTGTCAATAGATGAACAGAAGAACAGACCATATGTCAGCATGACATTCGACAAGAACGGCGCTCAGATATTTGCTGATGTTACAGGCAAGTATGTAAAACGGAAAATGGCGATCGTTCTTGATGAAAAAGTGAACAGCGCTCCTGTGATCCAGACAAAGATCGAAGGCGGAAGCGCAATGATAACGCTTAATTCCATGGGTGATTATGACACCGTTTTCCAGGAGGCTAAAGACCTTGCACTTGTCCTCAGGGCTGGATCGCTTCCCGCTCCGGTCACATTTGAAGAGAACCGCACAGTGGGTCCGAGCCTCGGTCAGGATTCCATTGAAAAAGGAAAAATTTCTGTAACTGTCGGGTTTTTTGCTGTTGTGTTTTTCATGATTGTTTTTTATGGAATTGCAGGAATAATAGCCAATATAGCTTTATTTCTGAACCTTCTTTTCATCATGGCCGCAATGGCGGCTTTCGGTGCGACACTGACATTCCCCGGTATCGCAGGTATTCTTCTCACGGTGGGTATGGCAGTTGACGCCAATGTCATCATCAACGAAAGGATCAAGGAGGAACTCCGTGCTGGAAAAGTGCTTTCAGATGCCATTGATCAAGGATATGACATGGCATGGACAGCGATTCTCGACTCCAATCTGACAACTGTTATAACATCCTTTATTCTTTGGGAATTCGGAACAGGACCGATCAAAGGTTTCGCCATTACGCTTCTCATAGGTATTGCTTCAAGTATGTTCACTGCAATATTTGTTACAAAGATCATCTTTAAATACCTTTTGAAAGCCGGCGTAAAATCCGTTTTCTTTAAAATGCAGAATAAGCACTAAGGGGGCGAAAATGAATATATTTTTAAACACAAAGATCGATTTTGTCAGTAAATTTAAACTATGCGGAATCATCTCTTCTATACTGGTAGGAGCAAGCATTATTCTTTTCCTTGTACTTGGTCTTAACTATGGCGTTGACTTCGCCGGCGGGACAGAAATACAGGTTAAAGCTGACGGAATTTCCACAGAAGACATGAGAAAGCATCTATCAAGCTTCGGAAATGTCGATATTCAGCAGTTCGAAGGAAAAAATAATGAGTTCCTTATCAGGTTCCTTAACATTTCCATGGTCGACGATGAAACGATCAATAAATACATCGAAAGCGTAAAGAACGAATTTCCCGACTCAAAAATGACAAAGAAATATTTTGATTCTCAAGTCGGAGACAGAATTGAAATGTGGTTCGAAACCCCTGTAGATGAAGCCAAACTCAAGAATCTTACTGAACAGTTCAAAATTCCGACAAGAGGCACTGTAGAATACAAAAAAGTCGGTGAAAGACATATATACAAAGTAATGCTTGAAGGTCTCACTACTGAAATAATGAGCGCAATAAAAGAAAAATCAGGAACCAATCCCGAACTTCTCAGAGTGGAGCTTGTCGGTCCTAAAGTCGGCGAAAAACTTAGATTCTCTGCATTTCAGGCGGTTCTGTACTCTCTTATAGCAATACTGATCTATGTCGCTTTCAGATTCAATATTCAGTTTGCTCCCGGTGCAGTAATATCTCTTTTTCACGATGTAATGATAACTGTCGGACTGTGGTCTCTTTTCAGACTGCCTTTTGACCTTACCATCGTTGCCGCGCTCCTTACAATAGTCGGATATTCGATAAACGATACCATAGTCATCTACGACAGGATACGAGAAAATTGGAATAACCCCAAGAAAGGTATCACCCTTGCTGAAAAAATGAATGTGAGCCTTAACGAAACACTTACAAGAACTTTGTTAACTTCATTCACCACACTTGTTGCCGTTCTGTCACTACTTTTCCTTGGTGGTGAAGCAATAAAAGGATTCGCTCTCGCCATGACATTCGGCCTTATAACAGGATCTTATTCAACTTTATTTATCGCTTCACCCATTACACTTCTGGTGGAAAAATGGATGAACAAGGAGAAAACCACATAGAATGAAGGAAAAATGGCAAATACTTAAGCCGGACAGGAATAAAGTTGAAACGCTTTCAAAGACCCTCGGAATATCAAAAACTGTTTCTTCCGTTCTGGTGAACAGAGGTATAGACGGGGTCGAGGCCGCCAGTTTCTTTCTTCAGGCTAAACTGAAAATGCTTCCGGATCCGTTCCTTCTGAAAGATTCTGAAAAAGCATCAGAGATAATCATCAGATATATCAAGGAAAGGCGCCGGATCGTCATATACGGTGATTATGATGTGGACGGCATAACTTCAACTCTTATCATGTATGAATTCCTCACTCATGTCGGAGCGCATGTAGATTACTACATACCTCACAGACTTGAGGACGGTTACGGTCTGAATACATATACTCTGGAAGAGATCGCGACTAACGGCGGAGAGCTTGTCATCACGGTTGATTGCGGAATAACAAGTTTTGACGAGGTAAAATATGCAAAGGACCTCCGGCTTGAAACAATAATAATCGATCATCACCATGTGGGAGAGATCGTTCCTGATGCAGTAGCGATAGTGAATCCCCATCAGAAGGACTGTACATATCCTTTCAAGGAGATGGCCGCAGTGGGAGTCGCTTTCTCTTTCCTGATGGTTCTTAAGAAAATGATCGAAAAGGACGGATTTTTCAAAGGAACCCTGCCGAACCTTGTTGAGTATATGGATGTTGTTGCATTAGGAACTGTAGCTGACATGGTGCCGTTAATTGATTCGAACAGAATATTTGTCAAATACGGTCTTCTTCAGATGCAGAAGAATAAAAGACCCGGATTGATGGCTCTTGCGAACATCTGCGGAGTGAAGAACCTGAAAGAGATAACTCCTGCTGTGATAAGCTATAAAATGGCGCCGAGACTAAATGCCGCAGGCAGGATCGGAAATGCTATCAAAGGACTTGAACTGATACTGAACAGTGACTACGATGCAGCACTGAAAATGGCCGAGGAGCTTAACCTGACGAATGAATACAGACAGCAGCTTGAGGCGGAGATATTTGATCAGGCGATTTCCAAAGTAGAGAACAGTGATGTCCTCAGCAAAAACGCATTAATTCTGTTTTCTGAAAAATGGCACCCCGGCGTGATCGGCATAGTTGCATCAAGACTTGTGGAAAAATACTACAAACCGACGATCATGATCTCTGTCGAGGATGGAATAGGCCGGGGAAGCGCCAGAAGCATTCCTCAGCTCCATATATATAATGTACTTGAACAGCTCAGCGGTTATCTTGTCCAGTACGGTGGACACAAATATGCGGCAGGACTCACCATTAAAGAGACTAATATCCCTGAATTCATCGAGAATTTCAACCGGCTTGCAGGGCAGGCTCTTGCTCAGGAGACATACAGTCAGTCCACCGAGATAGACGGAGAACTTCCTCTTAGTGAACTGGCCCCAGAACTGATCGTAGCCCTTTCAAAACTGGAACCATTCGGAATGAATAATCAGGAACCCTGCTTCATCGCAAGGAATGTGCAGATACTCAAACAGAGCATTATCAACAGATCACACCTTCACTGGAAGCTGGGGGCTGATAACACCACAATGACTTTTAACTCCATCGGTTTCGGTCTTCTAAACGGCAACGAAGTGCCCAATCAGGGAGACAGGATCGATATAGTTTATTTTCCAAGAATAAATATATATGGCGGAAATATAACGCTTCAGCTTTATATCAAAGACTTTGTGATCAATCCTTCCTGAATCCGATCATAGAAATAATAGACATCACAGCTATAACAAAAATACCTGCAAAATTCCATGAAGTATTTTCCACTGTAGTGATACTGCATCCGTCATCCTTGCCTGACGGAATGTCGGTGCAGGAGTTAGGATCGCTCTTGTCGCATACATAACTGATCTCTTTGGATGATACGGGGAGTTCAGCTATCTCTTTATCTGTGTTCAATGTAAGTCTGGAAATGGTGATCTTAGCTTTTTCTCCATCTTTCATTGCGAACTCGCATTTGAAAAGAAGATATTTCTCCTCACCTTCTGAATATGTAAGATACGAATCAAGATCAGTGAATGTGGCTGTTGTCGGACTGTCGAATGCTGAAATCTTCTGTATCACAGTGTCGGAAGAAGAATGTTTGCCGTCTTTGTCATTGTCAAGAAGCAGTGTTATGGATTTTATTCCTTCTCCGAACTTTACAAAGCCTGCGGGGGCTTTAACAGGGATCGACCTTATCGTATCACTGCCCTGCATTGATTTAGTTCTGACCTGAAGGAACGGATTATCATTATTTATCATGCTGAAAGCCGGGACCTGCGGATCGTTCTCACCTTTTGTGAAAATGAATCCGTTCAAGGGCTCGAATCTGAAAGTTGCGAATTTGAAACCGTTTCCTTCAACTGTTGCAGCGCCTGCATCCTCCACCCTTATAGCTTCAGCGTTCTCGATCTGGGACATAAAGCTCCCCGCTCTGCCTGAAGTTATATTTGTAGATGCATCCACAACAACAATGTAATAGTTCTTCTGATCTGCAGGAGCAAGCCTATCGGACGGGTTCATGATGTTGAACTCGGCATAATTGGCATTTGAAAGGGAACCTATCGATGAAAGGACCGTTTCATCACTATCCATCAGACCGTTACCATTCTTATCTTTTACCAGCCTGATATTTGAGATCGCAACATCACTGTCGTATGTGAATTTTAGTGATATTCCCGAAACATTATAGAATTTGCCTTCATTTCCTTCGGAATAGAGATAAAGCTGTCCTGCCACGATATCATTCTTCGGGCTGGGGATCACTACTGTCGTATCGGGATCGGGAGAGTTCGGACCTGCTCCGAAAGTTATCTTGGCATTGCTTGTAAGATCACCTGTCTCACCTTTGTCGACACACTGGTTGTCAATGCACTCCTGATCATCTTCACAGTCATCCTTGTCTTCACAAGTTTTGCCTCCTCCGCCTACGCCTCCGCATTGAATTTTAGGAGGAAGATTGCATGCTGTTATTGCCGGGCATTCACCGTTCTTGAGTCTAAGAGCTATGTTGCTGTTAGTGTTGTAAGGAATGTTGCCGGCATCTGTGATCACAGCGCTGTTCTTTATTGTCTCATGCTTCGGAATATCGCTCTTGGGTTTTACTACGAACCTGACCATTACCGTATCAGGACACTCGAATGTACCTTTATCGCAGTATCCCATGAGATCGGAAACCTGTACAGCTGAAGCGAACGGGAACTTGCCATCAACATCATCGACCTTTGTCCAGTCGGTACCGAGTCCGTCTTTGAAATTTTTAGCGATCTCCGTTGTTCCCGGGACATATTCGACAGTATTCGGAAGAGAATCCTGCAATTTTACATTTTCAGCTATGTTCTCACCCCAGTTCTGTATCTTGATAAGATAATAGAACGGTCTGTCAAAACATACCGCATCCTCTTCTGTGGAGCATGAGCAGTAGCCTTTCTCCCTTCCGTCAGGAGTATCCGGATTGACAGGAATATCGAACTTGGGTGCTTTCGTGTCGACACTTACAACAAGAAGATTTGTGTAGACCTGGTCCTGATTCGCTCCGATCTTGAGAGAGAATTGAGTATCACCTTTTTTGAGATGTCCATCGAAAGGGAACTCTTTTGCCTTGAGAAGGAATGTGTCAGCATCGACCGCATATTCAAGCAGATCGGCATTCGGATTGTTCGGGTCACCGCCTATACATGTGGGAAAATCCGCATTCCAGGTATACATCGATGTTATGGAATTATAGACCTCAGTATAGTTCAGCGGAGTGAATTTCGGAGGATTGCAGTCGTTCCACAGAAGTTCGAAATTAGCGGCCGACTGTCCTTTCAACGCAAGTGCTTCAGGAGGAGCAGGCTGGAAAGTATCTGTCGTTGCACTTGCAAGTCCGGGGTCACCTTCAGCAACTATCATTGAAAGCCTTACTTCTGCTTCATTGGGAAGTTCGAATCCGCTTACAGTGATGATGCCTTCAGTAAATCTGTATGCTTCCATACCGTTATAGAAATATATTTTCTTAGGGCTTATTTTTTCAGAAGTATATACAAAAACAAGAGCCCACGCTCCGACCATGCCGCTGGTAGTGAGATATGCCTGATTCCTTGTGCAGTCCATCCCTTTTACATTATAATCACCGTAAAGGGCTTCACCGGTAAGGGTTATGTCGTTCAAAGCGCCAAGTTCTATTATCTGCTGCATGAACTCGGTGACCTCGACTCTGTATGTATAAACACCTGTGCTGTCAGAACTGTCCGAAACAGCTTCATAATCAAATGACGGCGGGGTGAACAGATTTCCGCTGACATTCGAAACGACATCAGTGGAAAGAGCAACAGCAGAATTTGATGAATTCGTAAATGAAAGGGTGACGGCATTGTCAGTCGCTCCGTTGAAATTAGCAGGGTCCTGTGCAGATATCCAGATAAGAAAAGCCCTGTCAATATTGGTGTCAGAAGGAACATGGTCCGGTGTAAGCGTAAATGTCGATCCTGTGTTGATATCAAGGCAAGTGTCCGCCTGCGGGTTTCCCGGAGTCGTTGTGACTTCGCCTGTCACCTGATCGATCAGTGATTTGAACATCACGAAATAGTCCCACGCACCCTCCTCCCATTTCAGTTCTTCGCCATTGACCTGAGACACATTCGGTCCGATCGCGGCAAAAGCGAGAACAGGCATGAGCACAATAAGAACTGCAAGAATTTTTTTCATATAAACCTCCTGTTGTGAGTTTATTCACCAGCAAAACTTACAAATTATAAGTAGTGAATTTATATAAGTCAACTAATGAAACTTTAATAAGGCTGTTTTTTTGTGATCGGCAAAAACAGGGTTGATATAAAAGCTAAAACAGCCATGAGTCCGAATATTACAGAATTTGAGCTCTCTTCAACAGCTGTTATCGCACATCCGCTTTCATCTTCTTCGACATAACAACCAGTCTCACCTTCAGCGCATTCATACAGGAAAGATTTTGATGTAACGGGAAGCTCTATCACATCACGGTCGGGAGAAAGGCCCACTTTTCCGCTGCCTATCTGGATCTGTGCAAGCTCTCCTTCGCTCAGTCCGAGAGTGAGCGTGATAAGAAGGTGTTTTTCCTCGCCTTTTGTGTATGAAAGGTCAAGGTTTTTGAATGTCGCTATTGAAATGCTGTCAAATGAGGTGATCTCAGCAAGTTTCTTGTCCTTTGAAGATACTTTTCCATCGCTGTCGGTATCGTGATAAATGGCCGCACCATTAATGCCTTCACCGAACTTCACAGACTTGAGATACGGCTTGAAACCTATCGATTCGAGCTTGTCCCCTCCCTGCATGGACTTTGTTCTGAGCTGAAGCACAGGTATCGTTCCGTTCATTTTGTCCATTGAAGGAACTTCAGGGTCGTTGTTGCCTTTTGTCACGATAAACCCGTTTGCGGGTTCGAATTTGAAATCTGCAAAAGCTATTGCAGAACCTGAAACATCGGGTTCTCCTTTGTCAGATATCTGGAATGCAGCCTCGCCAGTGATGTCAAAATTGAATTTCACATTGTTCGATGCTTCACCGCTGTAAGCTGCATCAAGGACAAGCAGGAAATAATGGAGCGTTCCGGCCTTGAAATTCCTGTCTGCCGTGTTAAGAACCTGAAAAGCAACAGTATTTGACTTGGGTGACTCAAGAGTCGCGATAGTTTTTTCTTTTGAACCTGCAACACCGTCACCGTCTTCGTCATAGACCAGTCTGAATTTGCCAAGCGTTGTGTTCGTATCGTTGGAAGTGATTGCGAAACTTACTCCGTTGAGACTGAAACTCTTGGCTTCATCACCTTCAGCAATGAGTGTGAACTGTGCCGCTACAAGATCTTTTGAAGGATTTGGGATGATTATCGATGAACCATCAGCGGACGGGCTGTTCTTCCCTTTCGCAAAAGTTATTTTTGCATTTTCTGTAAGCATCGATTCATCTGCAACACACTTTCCGTCATCACAGATATTTCCGTCCCCGCAATCTTCATCCTTTGTACATTCAGGACCGTCACTGACAGGTCCGCAAAGCTCTTTCGGAGGTTCCGGACATTCTGTGAGCGCAGGACAGTCTCCCTGTTTCAGTCTAAGCGGGATCGAGGAGTTCGAATAATATGCTACACCGGAAGAATCTGTAATAACTGCTGTGTTTTCAATTACTTCGTTCTTCTGAATAGTATCGACAGGTTTTACCTTGAACCTTATCATAACCTTGTCTACGCATGTAAGATTTTCCTTATCACAGTAATACATTGAATCCATTACTTTTCTTGCCGCCTTGAACGGGAATTCGCCCGAAACATCATCCACTTTCTCCCACTTTCCGGTCACTCCGTCCTTAGTGGTGAGCATTTCGGTTGATCCTGCTATGTAGTTGACATTCCTGGGAAGTTCATCCTGAACAGTTACATTTTCAGCTATGTTCTCACCCCAGTTCTCGACCCTTATCGTGAAATAGAAAGGTCTGTCACTGCATATGAAATCCTCTGTAGTGGCACAAGTACATGAATTCTTTTCCCTTTCTTCCGGAATATCGAATTTGGGTGATTTGGTGTCGATCGAAACGACTATAAGGTTTGTGTAAATCTGGTCCTGATTAGCACCTATCTTGAAATTTAGGAACTGGTCCCCTTTGATAAGATGCGGAGCAAAAGCAGGATCTTTTGCATCAAGTATGAAAGTGTCGACATCCATTGCATATTCAAGGATGTTAGGATCGACTGCACCGGGAAGTCCTCCTACGCAGAACGGGAAATCATCAGCCCAGCCGTAAGTCGATGATATCGAATTGTAGACTTCTGTATAATTGAACGGAAGATTTTGTGAATCAGTGCTTTTAGCCTGATTACAGTCATTCCACAGCTGAAGCCATTCACCTACCGGGAATTTCTGTGCACCTGAAATATAGAGCGCTTCTGCGGCGGGTTTCGGTCCGAGCGGATTATCGGGATTCTGTGATGTCGCAAGACCCGGATCTCCTTCTGAAGCCACCATTGAAAACCTGACCACCGCTTCGTTCGGAAGTTCGAATCCGCTTGTTGAAATGACGCCTTCTTCAAATCTGTATGCCTCGAAACCGTCATAGAAATATATTTTTTTCGGGCTTATCTGCTCTGAAGTATAGACAAAAGCGAGCGCCCATCCGCCGACCATACCGCTTGTGGCAAGATATGTCGGATCATTTGTGCATTCCATGTTTGAGACCGTGTATTTACCCAGCAGTCCGACACCGTCGTTAAGTATTCCGGCATCATTGCTCATCTTGTGGATCTCACTGAAGAATTCCGTTACATCAGCTCTGTATGTATAGACAAGGTTGTGTGTGGAACATTTTCCGCTTATACAGGTCCATCCTTCACCAAGCTGGGCATTGCCGGTACAGTCTGCGTCTGTCGTACATGTCAGATTGACAGGATTTATTGATTCGATGGCACTGAATTTAAAGCTGTAAGTATCTGTCACTTTCATAGGAGTATCTGTAGCTGAAACTTCAGCAGTGTGTGTTATCGTTCCGTCGCTGTTCTCAAAAGAAAGTGTGACCGTGTTATCCGTTTCGCCATTGGGTATCTGGGAAAGGGGAAGCGCGCTCACCCAAATGAGATACGCCGCCTGGATCCTTGCATCAAAAGGTATCTGCGAATCAATGAGCGTAAAAGTGCTTCCGGTTGCGGGATCAACACAGTTATCGGCCTGAGGGTTGCCCGGCTGATCGTCACCGAGATTGCAGTTCGTCACTGTTGAAGGGGTGCAGACCGTCCTGTTATCATTTTTCAACAGGGTTTTGAACATAACGAAATAGTCCCACGCACCTTCCTCCCATTTCAGACTTTTGCCGTCTATCTGGGAGACATCCGGGCCCATTGCATTTACAAAAAGCGGGACTGCAACAAGCAGAATTACAAAAAACTTTCTCATTCAGCGGTCTCCTTAAAAAAATATTAAAAGTACACCATACACGAATCTGATTGAACCGACGATCAAAGATCAATCGACCATTTCTGCCGAAATGGACTTATAATATTATATTAATATGTTCTTCTTTATAAAGCAATACCGTCACGCCGCACATATGCATTTGTTATTATTGGATTTTCAGCACAGCTTATTAATTTTGATTTTTGACATCTTAATTTTATAATCCATGCAGTTTGTTGTTCAACTTTTTTTGGAGGAAAAAATGGCTGTTAATCTTAAGGGTAGACATTTCCTGACACTTAAACATTTCACACCTGAAGAGATCCGTTATCTTCTTGACCTTTCGCATGATCTTAAAGCAAAGAAAAGAGCCGGTATAAAGGGCGACCTTCTTGAAGGGAAGAATATCGTTCTTCTTTTTGAAAAGACTTCGACAAGAACACGCTGTGCATTTGAAGTAGGCGCTCTGGATGAAGGGGCTCATGTCACATTCCTCGGCTCCAACGACAGTCAGATGGGCAAAAAGGAATCCATCGAAGACACTGCTAAGGTTCTCGGCCGTTTCTATGACGGTATCGAGTTCAGAGGCTACAAGCAGGAAACTGTTGAAGCTCTTGCAAAACATGCAGGCGTTCCGGTTTGGAACGGTCTTACCGATATGTATCACCCCACCCAGATACTTGCAGACTTCATGACCATCGAAGAACATGTTGCGAAACCGCTTAACAAGATAAAATTCGTTTACTGCGGTGATGCAAGGAACAACATGGGCAACTCGCTCATGATAGGTTCAGCTAAAATGGGAATGCATTTCGTGGCATGCGCTCCGAAAGCCCTTTTCCCGGAAAAGAAACTTGTTGATGAAATGAATGAAGTTGCTAAACAGACCGGCGCTAAGCTTGAGTTCATCGAAGATGTTGCAAAAGCGGTCAAAGATGCCGATGTAATTTATACAGATGTATGGGTTTCAATGGGCGAAGAGCACCTTTTCGAGGAAAGGATCAAACAGCTTAAAGATTATCAGGTCAACATGGACATGATAAAGAAGACAGGAAATCCGGATGTGATCTTCCTTCACTGCCTTCCGAGCTTCCACGACCTTGAAACAAAAGTCGGAAAGGAAGTTTTCGAAAAATACGGCATCAAAGAAATGGAAGCAAGCGATGAAGTCTTCAGAAGCAGACATTCAAAGGTTTTCGACGAAGCCGAGAACAGAATGCACACCATCAAAGCGGTAATGTGCGCCACTATCGGAAAATAGGAACTCTGTCAAAAGTCAGTTTTGATCTTTTCAGCCATCTCTCAATATTTTTTCTCATATCTAAAGACTTGATTTCATTAGTTCCGTCAGATCTTTTTGCGACAAATGCCCTCTGGCGGATATAGGTCGATCTCTCTTCTCCGTCAGCTTTGATGAATGTTATGTCATAAGGAGCTCCGTCGATGTAGATCACGAAAATATCGCTTGATACGGCTGTCAGTTCAGGGCTGTAATCAACGCCGTACTCATCAAGGTCGGGAGCGCTTATCATGAGCTTGTCCCCTTCCCTTGTGACAATGAGCGTTCCCACATTATTAGGATCTTCGTATGTGCCGGTGTGATCATCGAATCTGGCCGGATCTATTGTGTACTCAGGCGGATTTGACGAAGGTTCAGGCAGATCGACAAGAGTTGTTATCGCGGCATCGACGCTTGCCGAAAAGTCTGTCGCATAGGCGCTTGAACATATCGCCAAGGCAAATTCCTGCTCAGGAAGGATATAAAGTATGTTGGAGAAGGATATCGTATTTCCGCCGTGCTCCCAGACTGGAATTTCGTACCACTTTCCATCTTTTGACATGTATCCGCTCTCGACGAACATGCCGTATCCGTACTTCATTGTTCCGTCAGCATAAAGGGTGTCCACCTGAGCGGTCGTTATCTCTTTACGCAGTTCATCTGAAAGAACTTCACTGTTTCCGCTGATGAGGAAATCAGCCCATTTCATCATCTGTGACGGTGTCGTCCAGACAAGTCCTGCCGGTCTTGTAAAAGCTGAATCTGCTATCTTATCAAGGTCTATTGTGACTGTACTTCCGCTTTCGACATCATTGAAATCATAACCGTATGAAACTGCATAGTCGCCGTCTTTCTCCACTTCTTTTTTACGCAGATAAGTTCTCTCCATTCCGAGCGGCAGGAATATGTCCTCTCTCATGATGTCAGGATAGAAACGGGTGTCGAGCACTTCTGTCACAAGTCCTGCCATCGAAAAATTAGGATTGGCGTAATTCCAGAAAACTCCGGGAGGATTCATTACCCAGTAGTTCTTTGCAAATGTTCCGTAAGCGGTGTATCCCAGCAGTTCATCGTCAGGAGTGTCATCCCACGGTGTAAAATCGTAAAAACCGCCCTGATGGGAAAGTATGTGGCGCAGTTTTATGACATCGTCCCAAGTTCCCTCCTTTTTAAACTCAAAGTCAGGAAGAAGTTCTTCAAGCGTGTCATCAAGACCGGCCTTGCCTTCCTGCACTTTTTTAAGTAGCGCGGCGGCGGTCATCTGCTTTGTTGTGGAACCTATCTGCATCAGCGTTTCAGTCGTAAGCGGAACTTTGCCTTCAGCATCTTTTGAACCGAATGCGGCGGCGAAAGTTATTTCACCTTTTTCCATGACAGCAACTGAAACTCCGTAGGCTTTGCTTTTTTCAAGATCGCTTTTCAGAGCCTGCACAAAAGAGTCAAACCTTGCATCATCAGGCGCTTCCGCACTATCATCATCCGCAATCTGATCTTCATCAGCTGTCACAATGTCATCATCGGCGTCCGTCTCTTTATCGTTCACGGAATTACTGTCTCCGCATGACACCGTCACAAAAGCGAACAGCGCAATTATCACGACTTTAACAAAAAATCTCCTCATTTATCCCTCCTGCTCAATGACACACACAACATAGCACCGTGCAAGAAAAATGCCATACTAATTTATTTAATGTTTTTAGAGCGTTGTATTTTAGTTTTTTGCTTGACTTTTGCACTTATGTGCATTATATATTCTGAGCTTATGTGCTTTAAGGAATTTTTTATGGCAAGACCTCAAAAATCAAGAACAGTTCACAGGCCACCGGTATTTTCGATGTTCAGACCAAACGGTGTGCCGCCGTCAATTTTGAAGGAAGTTAATCTTTCGATAGATGAATTCGAGGCGATAAGACTTGCCGATTATGAAGGGCTTGAGCATGAAGAGGCATCAGGTCTGATGGGAATATCCCGTTCAACTTTCACAAGGCTTGTCGAGGCGGCAAGAAAGAAAATGTCTGTTTTTGTTGTTGAGGGGGCGCTTCTTTCAATAAGCGGCGGAAATATCGAATTCAACAGAAATATCATAAAATGCAATGAATGCGGCGCTTTCAGTGATATCGATATAAATAATGAGAACGGTCTTTGTGCCGCCTGCGGTTCAGGCAGTGTTACAAGTCTTGCTCATCTTTTCGGTCACGGGAAATGCTGCCGCAGATCAGGCGGATGCGGAAAATTCAACAAATAATGGAGGGTATTATGAGAATTTGTTTCCCTGTGGAACAGAACAACGGTCTTAAAAGTGCAGTATACGGACATTTCGGCTCGGCTCCGATGTTCGTTGTTGTCAATACAGATGACAGCTCTGTTTCAGTTATCAATAACGGCAATCTCGGTCATGAACACGGCAACTGTTCACCGATCCTTGCGCTTCAGGGTCAGAAGATCGACTCTCTGATCCTTCACGGTATCGGTGCAGGAGCAGTGAACAAACTCAGAGCGATGGGGGTCGAAGTCTATCAGGCGCAAAAGCAGAATATCGAGGACAATCTTCTTCTTTTCAAAGCCGGCACTCTCCAGAAAATGAGCTCAACCTGTGCCGGACATTCCCACGGCGGCGGCTGCGGACATTAACTCATTCAATTTCCGCCGTTTTTGACAAAAACAGTATATTCTTTAAAATCATTAAGTTACCAATGCAATAATTGAGTTTTTAATGAAAAAGATCCTTTTCATTATGCTTTTTCTTAGCACTTTGTTTTCATTCGCGAATCCTCTGCCGGAACCTATAGAGTACAAAAAACATGATTACGAAAATGAGTTAAAAAATAATTTTTTCAGAGTCACCTCATACGATGAGATGTATAATGTGACTCTGGAAAAAGTTATGTACAGAGGCTTAATAATCGACAACCGGATCTCTGACATTGTTAAATTTGATATAGATGAATACAGCAGTGTTGCTGACTATCATGAACTTGAAATAATCGACCATTGCGCCCATCCGGGAACCTATTTTTACATAAGCGACCTTGATTGCACAGAATTCATTAACGAATTCAATTCACTACAATGCAGAAATTATGCTGTCATTGTACACGAAATACCTTTTTACGAAAATTCCTGTGATCAGAGCAGATACACTTCCGTTGATCTCAGCGAGGATGAAATTGAATCGATGAAAACAGAAACTTCTGGAGGCGGATCAAGCTTTGTTCTTGATACTGAAGAGATTAATTTCGGTGAAGTAGAGGTCGGCAGCTCAATAGAAAAGGAAATAATAGTTACCAATGTCTCAGAGCAGTTTAAGGGCACTCCTTATTATAGCATTTCCGATTGTTATGAGGATTATGAAGATAATAGTGATGACAAAGCATGTTTTAAAATAATTAAAAGTCCAGGATTGCTTAATCCCAAAGAGAAAGGCAGTCTGGTAATAAGGTTTGAACCGCTTGAAGGGAAAGAATATGATACTCCGTTATGTAATTATTGGAGTTACACAAATTTGATGATATTAAGAGGGGTTGGCATATCAGTTGTTGAAGACAAAGAAGATGGTGATAATGATAGCGATTATGAAAAAAAATCATCCGCCGGTTGTTCAATGTTGATTAATTAAATTCCTAAAGTATCAATATTCCAAGCAGAAAAGAAACAAGATTACATAAAAACGATGTCAGAAAGGATTTTTTCCAGTCGCTGAAAAGAAAAAAGTAATAAAATACAGCTTCAATGATCAGCACTCCCAGCTCACCTGTAATCCCGTAGATCAACCGGTTTTCTATAAAAGCCGGCAGGACCAACCAGAGATGCGGAAGCGTGGTGGCGCTTGCAAAAATTCCGGCAGAAATTACTTTTCGGATCGAAATTTTTCTGTAATCCTCAATAAAAATGGATCTCATCAAGAAAAGGAGTACTGCTGTTTCAGTTACGGCAGTAAAAACAAGAGCAGTAAGATATTTTATTTCGTAGACAGCCATAAATCTCTCTCACCTCGTTTAATTACCGGATTATGATTTGATTCACGATTTTTTTCAAATAAAATAGACTGGAACAACTTTGAGGAGATCATTAGTATGAACTGTGAGAACAAAACAAGGAATTCGGGTCGCTGCAACTGCACTTATTCGGGCTGTCCGAGGCACGGGATATGCTGTGAATGCATTGCCTACCACAACAGAATGGGGGAATTCCCCGCCTGTCAGTTCTCCAAAAAAGGGGAATCGACATGGGACAGGTCCTTTGAAATGCTCAAAAAGGATAGAGAAAAGCCTTAAACATTAAAAAAGCCCCGCTCACAAAATTGCAACAGTCTTAAGGTTAATGTATATTTCAACCGGATCTTTAAAGGGATATCCTATGTTTTCATGCTCGACTCCTGAAATTAAGAACGGTTCAGAAAAAAGTATTGCAGTGCTGGAAAAAGTGCTTATCGGCGGATGCGGTCAATGGATCCTTGAAAGGTCGCAGAATACTGATAATCCTCTCATTCTTTTTCTGCACGGCGGTCCGGGGACCTCACAGCTCACTTTGAACAGACGCAATACAGAAGAACTTGAAAAGCACTTCATTGTTGTGAACTGGGACCAGCGGGGAGCCGGGAAATCGTATGAAGCGATAAAAGATGCTGAAAAAATGAACATTGCTCAGTTCATAAGCGACACCCGTGAGCTTACCATGTTCCTGATGAAAAAATTCAATAAGGAAAAGATCTTTCTTGCAGGGCATTCGTGGGGAAGTTTTATCGGTGCAATGACCGTTTCAAAATATCCCGAACTTTTCTACTGCTACATCGGGATCGGTCAGGTAGCAAATATGGAAGAAGGCGAAAAAGCTTCATATCTGTGGACTCTCGGTCAGGCAAAGAAAAACAATGACAAAAAGGTTGTAAGGATCCTTGAAGAAATGGGAATTCCGCCTTACACCGGTGACTGGCAGAAAAAAACGATAACCGAAAGAAGATATCTGGGGAAATTCGGCGGCGAGTATCATTCAAGCAGCAGCGGCGCATTCGGCGTCGTGATAAAGAACCTGATCTTTTCAAGTGAATACAATTTATCAGACAGACTGAACTTCTTCCGGGGGATCTTCGGTTCGATGAAACTTCTATGGCCGGAACTGATGAAAGTCGATCTTTTTAAAAGTGTCCCGGAATTCAAAGTGCCTGTGTTTTTCATGGAAGGGAGACACGATCATGAAGTCCCGTCAGAAATTGCGCAGCGGTATTTCGATCACATAAAAGCTCCTTCAAAAGAGCTTATCTGGTTTGAAAACTCAGCACACATGCCAAATACCGAAGAAAAAGAACTGTTCAATAAAATAATAATTCAGAAAATACTTCCTTTGACACATTAATCACATCAGGAGACATAAATGGAATACACAATTAGAACAATGAACATGCAGGACAGGGAGGCTGTGATCGACATTTTCAATTATTATGTCGAGAATTCTTTTGCGGCATATCCTGAAATGAAACTCCCCTATCAGGCTTTTGAAATGTTCCTCAAAATGTCGGAAAATCTTCCTGCTGTGAGCATAATCAGCCCGGAAGACAAGGTCGTGGGATTCGGAATGCTCAAAAAATTCAATCCGCTGCCCAACTTCTCACACACAGTCGAGATAGCCTACTTCATTGACAGAGATCACACAGGAAAAGGGCTCGGGAAAATGGTGCTCGACCACCTTGAAACCGAAGGCGCAAAAACCGGGGTCACGAACATACTCGCAAGCATCTCGTCACTTAATCAGGGCAGTATCAACTTCCACGCAAAGAACGGCTTTATACACACCGGAGTGTTCAGAAACGCCGGAAAGAAAAAAGGACACCTCTTCGACATCGTCTGGATGCAGAAGGTTATATAAACATTTTTCACCCCTTCTTAAGCGGAAGAGCTTTTGTAAGGACATCTGTGTTTGCTTTGTATCTGTCGTTTTCTTTCACGATTAGTTCAAGTGCCAGCAGGTCTTCTATATCGCGGCGGATCGTTGCAGACGACAGGTTTCTATAGATCATGAATATCATCGGGATATCCGTCATTATCTGCTCAATTGTGAACTGTTTCCCGATTGGAATGTTTAACATCAGTTCTCTGCGGCGCTTGACAACGCTTTTTGTTTTTCCTGATGATTTTCTGCTGTCGAGAGTTTCATAAATATGGATGCGCCAGAATGTTTTTATCTGACTGTCAATTACATCATCGACAAGGGTTTTAAGCTCGTCTCTGAACCCTTCCACAGCATAATTTATAAATCCGCTCAGATCACCGGTAAAAACCGACTGTTCGATCTGCCTGTAATATTCTGAACGGGTTTTGTTATAAAAATTTGAAAGCGTGTGCGACGCAATATCGGGAACTCCTGCCCGAAGCAGAAGAAAGAACTCAACAAGTCTTGCGGTTCTGCCGTTTCCGTCTCCGAAAGGGTGTATCCAGGCGATGTAAATATGAACCGCAATCGCCTCAATTATCTTATCTGTAAAACTCTGCACACCGCTTTTATAATTGAATTCAGACTGAAGCCAGTTGCAGAAATCAGTCATCATTTCTTTCACAAGAGTACCGTCAGGAGCTCTGTATCTGCTAACAACCACTTCGTGTCCGCTCTCTCTGAACCGTCCAGGTACTGCACCGAATTTATCACCGAGATCCTTTCCTACGAATTTATGAAAAGAAAGAATAAGTTCCGGAGTTATAAGGCTGTCAGCTTTTTTCAAAATCACTTCGTCCCTTATGCTGTTAAGTGCTTCGATGATGTTTCTGACTTCGATCTCGAGATATTCCATGCTTTTTGGAAGATGTGTGCCGTCATTTATTTTTGCGATCTCATCTTCGGATAAAGTATTTCCTTCAATAGCTGTTGTCGCCTGAGCACCTTTCATCATTGCCACTTTGTATCTTTCTTTTCTGTATTCAGGAGAAAGCGGCTCCCTGCATATTACATCAAGCATTGCTTCACACTGCCCAAGCATAAAAGAAGTGGGTTCACTTATCTGCCACGACTTTTGAAACTTTATATGCGGCCATTTTTCATATTTTATCATATTTTTCTCCTCTCATTCCAGCATATTATAATCATTTTTCAAATAACATATACTATTTGCAACAGCATTTGTCAAGAAATAGTGCTATTACGGTTTAGTTGCACAAATACATTATTCCAGTATATTAAGCTGTATTTTTGAGGGTTTTTATGGAAAAATATCTGAATAAGCGCACCATTCCTGAAATACTGGCCCCGGCGGGGTCGCTTGCGGCAGGCATTTACGCTTTTGAAGGCGGTGCCGATGCGGTGTACCTCGGTCTGAGTGAATTTTCGGCAAGGAAATTCGCCGTCAATTTCACCTTTGACCATTTGAGAAGACTTAAAAAAGCGGCTGTGGATAAGGGAAAGAAAATATTCGTCGCAGTGAACACGGTGATCCGTGAAGATGAACTTCCGCAATTGTCTGAATATCTTTACAGGCTTTCATTCTTTGAACCTGACGCGCTGATAGTTCAGGATACCGGAATGATCGGCATTATAAGGAAATATTTCCCTGACATACCTGTTCACGCTTCGACCCAGATGTCAGTTCACAACTCGGAAGGTGCCAGATTCCTTCAGAAGCTCGGTGTGAGCAGAGTAGTGCTTTCAAGAGAACTTACGATAAGCGACATAAAAACAATACTGAAGAACTGTCCCGGTATGGAATTTGAAGTTTTCATCCACGGAGCGCTGTGCTATTCGTTTTCAGGAAAGTGCCTTGCATCCGGCTTCATTGCAGGAAGAAGCGCCAACAAAGGTGAGTGCATACAGCTGTGCCGCGATTACTACAACGAAGAGAACGGTGCATCGAGATTCCTTTTTTCGTGCAGAGATCTCGCACTGTATGAAAATGTAAAAAAATATGCACAGGCAGGAATAACCAGTTTCAAGATCGAAGGGAGGATGAAGCCGCCTGAATATTCTTTTTACGCTTCAAAACTTTACAGGTCGATACTCGAGAACAGACCGGCTGACGAAGTTGCACTTATCAGACAGAATCTTTCACTGATATATGAAAGGTATCAGACTGAAGCATACATGAACTCTTCAAGCGGGAACGGTCTTATCTGCAACAGTTACGCTTCACATAAGGGTATTGAACTGGGTGTGGTCGAAAAAAGCCTTAAACAGAGCTTTACGCTGAAACTGAACCATACTTTATCCATCAAGGATGGGCTTATGTTCTTTGAAAGACCGGGAGACCTTGAACCGTATAAATTCAGTGTTCAGACGATAAAAAATCAGTCAGGCCGTGAAGTTAAGTGGCTTGAAGCGGGGAACACCGCGGAAATTGAGACTGAAAAAGTGCCTGCGAAAGGGACGGTGATATTCCAGATAAGCCATCGCAACCTCGATATGAAAAACATTAATGATGCCGCTCTGGAGCAGTATTTTATCAAAGCGGATGTTGAAGCCTTGATAAATGACGGCTCGATGACACTTGTTGCGTCTTTGAAGAACGGAATAAAGGCCGAAACTGAAGAGAGCATATCTGTCGAACAGGCTAAGAAAGAGAGTGATCTGAAAGCGATCCTTGAAAAACATCTTAAAACTGCTGATGAAGACAACCTTTTTGCAATTGACTCGGTAACTGTGAAAAACATGAGCAGATTTGAAGACAACGGCATTTTCATTCCGCCGTCACAGCTTAAATCGGCAAAAAGATCTATCGTCACAGCATTGAAGAGCGCTTTTGAGAAAAGCATCAGCGAATTCAGGCTCGACATACCTGAGCCTCATGAAGCTGATGTCAGGCACGGAGATCTTTTAGAAATGATCGCTGACAGAGGCGGTATCAATCCTGTCACCGTGATCGAAAATGCAGAAAGCCGAGAGCTTCCTTTTGCTGAGAATTTTCATTTGAAACATCCTGAAACGCTTTACAGTCATGGCGATTTTGTGTTCGTTCCGCTGAAACCTGTGATCAAAGATAGTGATCTCTACATCTCTGAATTCATCGATCTCGTCAAGGCCCATCCTGATAAAACATTTGTCGCAGGACTTAATAATATATCCCATTTCACCCTGATAGAAAAAGCTCCATCGAATGTCCTTTTTTTCTGTGACATTTTCATCTATGCCGCAAACAGCTTTGCACTTGAGTTCATCAAATCGGCATCAGCAGGAAAGATCATCTCGGTATTCAGCTGGATAGAACGGGATGACATCCCCGGACTCACCGGACACGGCATACCTCTTTTAAAAATATCAGAGAATTTCAAACGGCCCCTTTTCTATTCACTCGGATGCTACAAAAAACACAATCACGAAGACTGCCGCAACTGCACAAAAGAAGGCGTCTATCACCTTGAGAACAGAAAAAGACACTACAAAGTCATCGTCAAAGACTGCGTGACCTATATGTTTGCAGAATAGTTTCTAAAGGTATCACTTCTCAAGGACGGCGAAGTACATTCCGTTGAAATATCCTTCGTCACGGAGGGTGAATCCTGTTTCACTGCTCATTTTTCTCCATTCTTTTTCGTTTGACAGGAACAGGCAGAAAACATTTGCGAGTGAAAAGGTGACCCATCCCGGGACCCACACCACCATCAGAAGTCGGCCTCCGGGTTTCAGTGTACGGTATATCTCTTCAAGCGACTTTTTCTTTTTATCTTTCAAATGGTCAAGAACATGTGTGCTCACAGCACTGTCAAAATGAGAATCAGGGAAAGGCATCTCCGTAAGGTCGCCCTGAACAATGTCAACACGGTCTGAAAGGCCTGCTATCTTCAAGTTGTTCTCTATCTGCTTTTTCCCGCCGTCCTCTATATAATATGCATCGAACCTGTCAAAAGCCGTCACCCTTCCCTTTTTAAGTACCTTCAGTATGGACAAAGTGGTCCTTCCCCCGCCGCACCCTGCATCAAGAACCATGTCATTTTCAGATCTGAAAACATCCACAAAAGGGAGAAGCGCAAATTTCAGGTGTTTAGTGGTCCTAAGAATTATCCCGCCTATGAAACATATCAGACCTGAAACAGAAAGCACGAACCACAAAGGCCATAGATGAGGAAATTCAAGCTGAAGTCCGAGCGACAACGAAATAAGAAGCAAAGCGACCAGCCAGTGCCCGTTCAAAGCGCTCCACGACCACCCGAAATCATACGATCTTTTCATTCATACTCCGCTATTTCAGTTTTCTCGGTTTGAGCTGGCAGGTGCATGAGCCGACAAGCTCACAATCCTTATCAATGCTTATGGGCATATTATCTCTTTCCCAGTCAATGATCCCGCCGGTAAGGACCATGATGAGCTCGAAACCGTTCGATCTTAGAAATTCTGCTATGTCTTTACTTATAAGCCCGACATAATCCGCAAGGATAAGTATTTTATCTTTAGGAAGGGTTTCAAATTCAGATCTGATGGTTTTGTGCGATATGGAAATGATACGGGGAACAGCATAAAATCTGCCGTTTTTCAGAAATTCATCTCTAAGATCGACAAGGACCGCTCCATTGTTCAGAAGCTCCAGAGCCTCCCTGCCGTAGACATATCTGATGCCGCCTATCAGCATCCCGTATTTTTCAATATCCATCTCCGTTCACCCCCTCTTCTCTTCAGGGAACCAGTGTTTTGTTCTGTTGGCTATATCGACAAGTGTCAGCATTACCGGAACTTCGACAAGCACTCCGACTATCGTTGCAAGCGCGACCGGCGAAGTAGGACCGAAAAGCGATATTGCGACTGCGACAGAGAGTTCAAAAAAGTTCGATGCCCCTATCATTCCGGCCGGAGCCGCAATGCTATGGCGCAGTTTCAATGATCTGCACGGCAGATAGCTTACAAAAAAGATGAGGAAAGTCTGGATAGTAAGAGGAACAGCGATGAGAAGTATGTGGAACGGATTGCTGAGTATCACTTTACCCTGAAATGAAAATATTATGACAAGTGTCAGAAGCAGTCCGCCGATGGTTATATTATTGAACTTCGTGATGAACTTCGTGTTGAAATACTCCTCACCTTTCCTTTTTATCACACCCCTTCTGGTCAGCACGCCTCCAGCAAGCGGTATGACAACAAAAAGGACTACTGAAAGAAGCAGTGTGTTCCAAGGTATTGTTATTCCGCTGATGCCCAGAAGCAGTGCAACAATGGGAGTGAATGCGACAAGTATTATAAGATCGTTAGTTGCCACCTGAACGACAGTATATGCAGGATCGCCTTTTGTCAGATGGCTCCATACAAACACCATCGCCGTGCAGGGAGCGGCACCGAGCAGTATGGCTCCGGCAAGATAGTCCTTTGCAAGATCCTCAGGAATGAACTGTTTGAAAACGACAAAAAAGAAGAACCACGCGATTGCATACATCGTGAAAGGCTT
This sequence comes from bacterium, assembly GCA_022703485.1. GTDB lineage: Bacteria > UBP6 > UBA1177 > UBA1177 > UBA1177 > JAKLDO01. The sequence goes on along the minus strand of JAKLDO010000016.1, from coordinate 8,300 downwards.
TATCAGCCAGTTTGCAACCCAAGTCACGAAAAGTCCTTTCGGATTTTTTCCTACATTCTTAATGCTTTCAAAATCGACCTTCATCATCATCGGATATATCATAAGCCAGATGAGGATCGCTATCGGGATGGAAACATGTGCATATTCAAATTTTGAAAGAAAACGCGGCACTTCAGGCAGAAAAACACCTATCGCGATCCCTGCGAACATGCAGAGCATAACCCACACAGTGAGATATTTCTCAAAAAAACCGATCCCTTCAAGTTTGTTCTCCATTTTTACACCTCCGCACCCTTCTTAATTATATCTTCTCCCGGACAGCATCTGTATTCGAACTGGAGCGTTACATGCTCTATGCCGAATTTATCATGAAGCATTGAACTTATTTCATTTTTTAGCGGCTCAGTCTGGCTCACAGCCATATCTTTTATATTTATATGGGCTTCAAAAATAATGTTCTTTTCATCTATTGCCCAGATGTGTACATGATGTACATTTTCCACTTCGGTCATCTTTCCGATCTCGTTCACAACATCTTCCACCACAATGTTTTCCGGAACTCCCTGCATAAGTATATTCACCGCATCTTTGAGTATTTTATAGCTTTCCCGGAGAACATAAAGGCTTATCAGAACTGTCAGCGCCGGATCTATCCAGTATATCTCAAAGAAATACATGCACAGACCGCCGATAATAACGCTTACCGATGCCAGCGTGTCTCCGAGCAGATGCAGATATGCCGATTTTATGTTCATATCCCCTTTTGAGCTTGATCTGAGCAGATATACACCGATGAAATTTGCAACAAGACCTATAAGCGCGACCCATATAACTATAACGGCATTGACTGGTTCAGGATTCATGAATTTAACATAGGCTTCTTTGAACAGGAAGAGCGAAATGCCTATCAATGTGCTTGAATTTATGAAAGCGGCAAGGATCGTCGCCCTTTTATATCCGAATGTCTTTCTGCTGTTCTTCTCTTTTTCCGATATTCTGATACTTGCATAACTGATGATCATTGAAAGTCCGTCACTGAAGTTGTGCAGAGCATCCGTTATGAGCGAAAGACTTCCGGCAATAAATCCTCCGGTGAGCTCCGCTACAGTTATTATAAAATTCAGCGCTACAACTATTATCAGCCTGGCACCTTTGATATCGCCATGACCATGATCGTGGCCATGACCGTGACTGTGATCATGTTTTCCGTCACAGTTCATTCTATTTCTCCCCGCATATATGGCAGGTTTTTTTTCTGAGCCAGTTCTCAAGCTTCTTGTAAAGATCGTTCTGAATGTCCGAGCCGATCCGTTTCTTCAAAGCTTCAAGAATGGCAAATTCATCTTCATTAAGTCCGGAATTTATCGAATAATACACCCAGATATTGTGTCTGCGGTCAGTCAGAACCCCCGCATTGACAAGATACCGCAGATGCCTTGATGCCTTGGACTGCGTCATTTCAAGCGAATTCTCGATATCGCACACACAAAGCTCATCTTTCATCAGAAGCAGAACAACTATCTGCAGCCTCGTCTCATCCGACAGCGCCTTGAAGAATTTTGCCAGATCTTTCATCATTTAACCTCATATTTTTAAAACAATTCTAACACATACCTGAATATGTAATAAACACCTATGACGATCAGCACTATCCCGAAGATCCTGCGGATCCAGATCTCTGCGGCTGTGATCTTGTTGAACCAGCGGCTCACTTTTTCAGCGCTGATGGAAAGAAGGATCGCAAAAAGTATTACGGGAAGCGCCGTGCCTATGCCGTAAATGAGGGGAAGTGTGAATTTCGACTGCGCCGATACTGCAAGAGGAACAAGGGTTCCGAAAAAAAGCGCCGCCGATACAGGACAGAATGAAAGTGCAAATATGAACCCGAGGATAAACGCACCGAGTGACCCTAACCGCTCAGGTTTTATCGATCGTCCGCCGAATGACGGCATAGGAATTGTAAAGATCTCAAGAAGGAACGCCCCTGTGACAATGAGCACAGGACCTATTATCATCACGCCCCACACCTGAAAAAAATGTGAAAGCTGCGGAGTTGAAACTATTGAGATAACTATAACAGCGCTCACAAAAGTATATGCTGTCATCCTGCCCAGCGTGTAAAAAACCGAAGAGATCAGAACTGTTCTTTTTTTTGAAATATCTTTTGAAAGATAGCTCACAGCCGCAATATTTGTCGCAAGAGGACAGGGAGAAATTGAGGTAAGTATCCCCAGCCAAACTGCAGAGACAAGCGCCGCTATCATTTCTTCACCTCATTAAGCCAGCTCCTTATTTCCATCTCTTCATACATTTTAAAACCTTCCTCGTCATCAAGCAGGCTCCAGATCCGGTCAAGGTCCTTCCATCTCTTTTCAACACCGTTATCTAATTCCGAAACGATCACCTGCTTTGTCGTGAGTCCGTATTTATCAATATATTTTTCATTTTCAGGCTTATCCACATTAACGCTCCTGAATTCGACAAGACCGCTTTCAAGCTCTTTCTGAAAAGCGCCGGCTATCATTGTTTTTGTGTAATTTTCCAGCTTTCTGCACGACTCACACCGGACATTTCCGTGAAAATATGTGACAAGAATGTAATGCCTTTTATCATCGGTCACTTGAGTCTGAGGAATTTCTGTTCCTGACTGACGATACCTCTCAACCGCCTTTGAACCGATAACAAACAGCGTGAAAAGAACAAATACTGAAATTATCACCTGCCCTGCTTTTTTCATGTTCTTCCCTATGAAATAAGTTTTTTTATCTCTTCGACACTTGGCACTTTTCCGCATATTTTCACTGTTCCGTCAACGACCAGACACGGGGTCATCATGACATGGAAGCTCATTATCTCGGTAATGTCGGTCACTTTAATAAGTTCGTATTCGATTCCGAGTTCGCGGGCCGCTGTATCTGTGACCTCCGCGAGTTTTTTGCATTTGGGGCATCCTGTGCCCAGTATCTGCAGTTTTTTCATTTTATCACCTCATAGAATTAAATTAAGCACCCAGCCTGTTATTGTAAAAAGAATAAGAAGCATTCCGAAAAATATGAAAAGAAGCTCTTTTTTCATCACCTGCTTCAGAAGTATGAACTCAGGGAAAGATGCAGCGACGGTGCTCATCATGAAAGCAAGTGTGGTTCCCACCGGAAGACCTTTTGCAATGAGACTTTCAGCTACAGGAATTATCCCTGTGGCATTTGAATAGAGTGGAAGTCCGAGTAGTACCGCCGCCGGCACTGTCCACCACTCACCTTTTCCCAGATTTTCAGCGACGAACGATTCAGGCACAAGCCCGTGGAGCGCCGCACCGAGGCCAACTCCGATAATAACCCATATCCACACTCTTGAAAATATTGAATGAAGTTCATCACGGGCGAATTCATGCCTTTCCCTGAAAGACATTTTCTGTTTTTCAGCTTTTTTATCCGGATAATCATCCGTTTTAGACATGTTCTTTACAAGCGGCATGAGAAATCTTTCAGCTTTGATCAGATCAATGAACATCCCGCCGATAATTCCGGAAAGTATTCCTACTGCAACATAAACGATCATGAACTTCACACCCAGCAGACTGCCAAGAAGCACAACAGCCACTTCGTTCACTATCGGCGAAGTTATGAGGAAGGACATCGTTATTCCGAGCGGGATCCGAGCCTGAGTAAAACCGAAAAAAAGAGGAATGCTCGAACACGAGCAGAAAGGTGTCACGGCACCGAACATCGAACCTGCAACATATCCTATGAACCTGTTTCTGCCTGCAAGTATATCCCGCACCCTTTCGATGTTCAAAGCGGCTCTGAGCCAGGCGATGGTATATATCATTATAACAAGGAGAAAATATATCTTTGTGACATCCTCAATGAAAAAATGGATGCTTCCGGCAAGGTGGCTTCCTTTATCCATCCCTGCAAGGTCATATACAATAAGATCTGCAAGTTTTGTAAATATCAGCAGCATGAGCATTCCTTCCCTGTGACTTTAGATTTTATCATAGCATAGGCACAGCCTACTCCTGAACACACTTTTATCGCCCCGAACTGACAGTTCTTTGCACATGCTCCGCATTCTATACAGCCGTTCCTGTTTATTATTTCCGCCACACCGTCAACCTTGAATACATTGTGAGGGCACACTTCAGCACACATTCCGCATCCTGTGCATTTCGATTCGTCAAAACAAAGTGATACTACATTATCAATATATTTCATAACACACCTCTTACCACATTAACAAAATACATTATGACACCTGCTGACAGCCACACAATGAAAGGCCATGTATATTTCTTTATCTCGTAACGGACTCCTGATGGCGAAGTGAAAGTCGTGGAACCCGTGAAATTGAATGCCGGATATGCAACTAACGGCGGGATCAGCAGAAAGAATTCCGCAACTGCATAAATATCGTGAGCGAACAGTAGTGATGAGATCCCTGCCCAGATAAGGCCGAGAACTGCACCTTTGAGCACAAATGAACGGAACGGAAGATACGGGAACACGGCAGGAAAAACAAAGATTGCGATTATAATACTTCCCATAAGCGGAATAAAACTTGAAAAATGAAGCAGAGAGATAAGAAGTATCGGCAGTATCATTTTCCAGCCTATAACCAGTTCAAGCGGGGTCAGCTTCATTCTTTCAACAAGGGGAAATCTGACTGTTCTCATTTCTCTATCAGCAGAGTTCCCGTTATCAAGGAATCGTTTAAGGTCGCAGATCCTCACAGGTCCGTAAACCACAGAAAAACCGGTAAGCTCTTTCACTCTGTGGGCGGCGATACCGGGAGCCCCGAGTTGAGGCACAATGAGATCTCTATGCGACACAACAGTTGAAAGCTTTGTCATTTTCACCATTCTTGCGATCTCGCCGGTCCCGAAAGTCCCCTTGCCTGCCGCGCACCATACATTCACGCCGTGAGTGTTCAGAACAAGAATCCACAGGTTCATTCCTGACAACTCTTTTCTCACAACATCAAAAGTGAGCTTGTAATTGGCCGTCACTATCACAGGTGAACCTGGATCAGGATTCCCCACAGCGTAAAGACCCTGCCGCACGGAATAATGCATCCTTCTGTAGCCCAGACGGACCATAACGCCTGAAAATCTATCCTTGAAAGAAAGCTCCGTGCTGACTTTCGGTATGAGCATGGCTCCCGACTGCACAAAACCTGTCACATAAGACTGCTTATTTTTATCAACGATCATTTTTTCGCCTCAAATCATATAACCGTTTACACGATTATACGAAATCAAAGAAATGTCAAGAAGATTCTGTTTGAAAGGATCAGATCAGTAACATTCCCCTATTGATGGAGAGTTTTCATCTTCAGGATCTCTTTGTGCGTTGACGAAATCATAATAAGCCTGTTCATTCCAGATCGGGACAAGGATCGCATCAGTATAAGAGAAATTACATATTTTGTATGCACTTGCATCGGTTGTAATACCTTCATCAGGCATTGCGACATCAGATACTATGGCATCGCCCTGGATATGAAGATCTGAATCGGGAGCCGGAAGAGAACCGTCCCACTTTATGACAGCTATAACTTTCCATTCATTCCATCTTATCTTGAAATCTTTTGTATCTGCTGAAAAATTGTCAGCAGGTCTGTCCCCGCTTGCAGCTCTTGGAACTTCCGCTCCGTCAACAGTTATCTGAACTCTTGCATCAACTTCATATGCGGAATCTTCACCGGAATATTCTTTGTCACATCTGTTAATACCGTCTGCGTATTTTGATGTGCAGAGAGTATAATTAACAACGACAAGATACTGGTCGCTTATCATTCCTTTATCAAGCCACTTATCGCCATCCGTATCCTTGAGAGAGCCCAGAGCTATCTTTTCAGGACTGCCGTAATTATTTCCTCCCCATGTACTGTCCATTTCAAGGGCCGCATTCCATTCAATAGTTTCAAGAATGTTTCCATCTTTGATACCCTTATCTGAAAACGAACAGTCATCATGCCGGAAAAACCTGTAATCTGAAGGATCTGTTTCATCAAAGATCTCTCCTGCCGTTCTTGCATTTGTACCCATTAAACCTTCAAGCGGAGTATAACCGTATTCAGGTGCTTCAAGGCTCTCTCTTTTAATAAGGTGGAGATCAAGGTCTATCTTGGCACCGTCAACCCCTGATTCAGCCTCAACTACAGATTTAAAACCCTGCTTCCATGTAAGGCTGATTGTTACTCTTGATCCAGGACCTTCAGCTGTATCTCCTGTGTCAGCAATGTCATCTGAATCATCAGCCGTGTTTCCAGTGTTGCCAGCGTCATCAGCATTGTTTCCAGTGTTGCCGTCATCATTATCACCTCCGCACGACACAAGGGAAAAAACAAGAAAAAGCAGGAATAGAACCTGAATAAAATTTCCTTTCATTGAAGCCTCCATGATCTAAATTCAAAACACCTGTTCATTTAAGGATCGCAAACTTAATTCTCAAATTTTCGAATCTTGATTTTCAACACTGTAAAGTTAGTATCAGCGTAAACAGAATTTTACGAAAAAATTATTCCGGAAGTTTGGAAACCCTTGATTTTTATGTATAATCTCTTCGTTTTTATCTGTTTTTGGAGGGAATTATGAAGGTTTTCAAGATCCTGATGACTGTAATTATTGTTATTTTCACTATTTCATGCTCAGACGGAAAAAACGAAACCATTGATGAAGATATCGTTGATGAAACCGTCACCGATACAGATTCGGGAAGCGATTCAGAGATCACTGATGATGTTTCTGATACCGGAGATACAGCTTCTGATGAGGACATAATTATCACAGATGAAGAAGGCGAAGACGCTGATGAAACAGTTTCAGATGAGGATTCAAATCAGTCGACATGCGCCGATGCCGCTCCGGAAACCGACTGTGCGTCGGGAGCAGGACTTGTGGAACAGAAATGCATAAATGATAAATGGACTGCGACTCCGTGGTGCTGTTACAAAGATGCACCGGAGTACTGCTCAAGACAGTTCCAGGCGGTTGATGAATATGTAGATAAAGTGAGCTCTATTCTTGCAGATGAGGACGGGACCGTATATGTCGCAGGCACTGTGAGAAAATCGGATTATGACCCTGCAGACATATATTTCACCTATTTCAAAGGAGATGAAGAACATACCTCTGTGATACTCGGAGATGCAGAAATTCACGAGACAGCGGCAGAAATGATAAGGTTCGGCGAAGGGTTCCTTATTGCAGGCACAGCAAACGGTGCATTCAATGGCGGAACTCACGGCGGCGGAACCGATATTATTCTGATAAATATTGATAAAACAGGCACCATGATCTGGTCGAAGCAGATAGGCGGTACTTCAAATGAAGATGCGACTTCAGTCACTCTTCTTTCAGACGGCTCGATACTTGTTGCAGGACTTACCGACGGACCTTTTGACGGGCACGATTATATTGATGCCGGAGTTAACATGTCCGATCCGCTTATCATCAAATTCGACAAAGACGGCAAAAAGATCTGGAGCGCAACGATCTCCACAGAGAACCGTGAGAACACGAACTATTCACAGAATCCCAGAGTTACTGCAGGTGCCGGCGGAGCGGTGTTCATCGCCGGAGCAACACTCAGCAATATGTTCGACACCAACCTCGGAAGTTTTGACGCATACATCGCAAAATTCAGCAAAGACGGTGACATGGTCTGTTCAAAACAGTTCGGAACTGATAAAGCTGATTCCATAAACGCTATCATTAGTAACGGTACAGGGGTCATCATGACAGGTTCGACCGAAGGCGCTTTCCCCGGAAAGACAAGCGGAGGAACAGAATGCATGGGCGGAGCATGTCAGGATGTCGTTGTAATCACTTCAGATGAAAACTGCGCTATAAATACTGAAAACCTCATGCAGTTCGGTTCAGCTGGTCACGAAGCGGGTCATGGAATGGCTGTAAATAACGGTAAAACGGTGATAGCGGCACACACTAACGGACTTTTTGAAGACATCATATTTGCAGGTGAGGATGTTGACAAACACGAAGAGGACCTGCTTCTTGTCGAGATAGACGGAAGCACCGTAAAAACCACACAGATAGGCTCTGAAAGCCAGTGGGAATACGGACTTGCGGCAGCATACGGGGATACATTCTACATGGCCGGACAGACTCCCGGACTTCTCGGCATCGATCATCCCGCATTTGCAAAGGACGATATTATCATCATAAGAATAAAGTAGAGGTTCAATGAGATGTTTACTTATATTGCTGCTGACTTTCTGCTTTATTTCATGCGGTTCAGACAGCAAGGATAAAGATGACAGCGATAGTATTGCGGCAGATA
>JAKLDO010000159.1 GCA_022703485.1 bacterium | reverse complement strand
CACCTAACCAGATAACATTTATAAACATTATTGTCGCTTTTACCGCAACATATTTCTTTGCGACCGGACAGTTTCTTCCCGCTATGCTTCTGGCGCTTGCAACAGGTATAATTGACGGTCTGGACGGGAAACAGGCCAGAGTGAAAATGATGATGTCTAAAATAGGCCGACTTGAAGAGGTTGCAGACAGAGCATACGAATACAGCTGGTATCTTGCTCTGGCATATTATTTTCATTCATCAGGCCACGGAACAGTCCCTTACCTGATATTCTCTTTCATGTTCATCTGTCACTTTGTGGAAATAGCAGTGTCGGCTGTATTCAAACGGAAGAAAGGTGTTCAACTTGATGATTTCGGAAATCTTGAACGGAACTTCAGATGGATCGGAAGCAGAAGGAACACAAATATATGGACACTGATCCCTTTTTTCACCTTCGGAGCCTATTATACAGGATACATCTTCATTGCGGGATATTACGGATTCACTGTGCTTTTTAAAACATGGCGGTCTGCCGTTCATCTGATGAATGGTGGAAAAAGAAAGGAAACAGCCGCTGAAATGAGAGAATATGGACAGCAGCATAAATGTTAAAAAGCAGAGTCCTAACCGGCTCATAATAGTTAAGGGTGCTCTGACCAACCTTGCAGGCATATTTGTAAAAAGCCTGAATGTTCTGTTTTTTATATTCCTTGGAAGATTCTACGGTCCTGAAATAACAGGAATGTATCTGCTGTCGCTTTCCGCAATAGATATTATATCAAAGATCTCGATCCTGGGTCTTGACAGGACACTTATGTCTGAAGGGGCAAAAAATATTGCATCTGATAATGAAAGCGGTTTCTACAGAAACCTTGCGAATGCCGTTATTATCGGTTTGACAGCGGCATCCGCTGTTTTTATGCTGACCGAGCTGAGCGCCGGAACAATAGCTTCAGTCATTCTAAAAAAGGATGAGCTTGAGCTTCCCATCAGGATCATGGGGATAGGTCTGTTTTTCTGGACCTTTTCAGCGATATTCATAGCGGCTTCCCGTTCAGCACTGATAATGAAGTATGAGATCATGGTAAAAAGTGTCTCGGAACCTCTTGTCATGCTTGTTTCTGCATTGATCTTATACAGATATGGTCTCGGCATCACGGCACTCTGCATCTCCTTTGTCATAAGCTCAGCTGCCGGAACCTGTGCATCGGTATATCTTTTTTCAAGAAAATTCTCCCTGAAAAAGCTCTCGGAGAATATTAAGTGCGGAAGTAAAGGGCTGAAAGAAATATTTATGCTGTCTTTTCCTACAGGCATATACGATATGATGAACCTGCTGTTTCAGAGAGTCGATTTCTTTATTCTGACAAGGCTTACATCAGTTGCAACAGCTGGTATCTACGGAATTGCAGTCGAAATAGCTTCTGTCGTGAAAAAGGTCAGACAGTCTTTTGATCCGGTATTCATTCCGGTGGTTTCAGGGCTGTTTGAAAAAAAAGATTTCGATGAAACAGGCATTCATCTGAAGAATGTTACAAGATGGATACTGACAATTGATATGTACATCCTGCTTATTTTCATGTCCGGCGGAAAATATATCACATCATTGTTCGGCAGTGAATTCAGTTACGGTTTTCATGCCATGCTGATCATGTCAGCAGCAATGCTGATAAACGGGGCTTTCGGTGTTTCAGAACTGTTTCTGCTTATAGAAAAACCGTGGATCAACCTTGTTAACACAGCTGTTGTGATAATTGTAAGCATTCTTCTCAATATCATTCTTATTCCCCGTTTCGGAATGAACGGAGCGGCTGTTTCGATGCTCGTTTCATATACTTTAATGAATTTTGCCAGAATAATAGAAGTGTTTATTATATATAAACTTTCACCTTTCTCTGCAAATCTTCACAAAGTGATCCTCGCCGGAACTTTTTCAGCCATTCTCATACCGGCAGTGAAATTTGTTCTGCGCAACTTTCAGTATGCCGACATTCTGACCGTAATTATGATCCCGGTCTTTTTCACAGGACTTATCCTGTACATAAAAGCGCTGCCTGAACTCGATTCACTTGTAATAAAAATAAAAAGGAGGTCTGACTATGAGAACCGAATATCCTAAAACAGTGGCGATCGAAACAACAAACAGATGCAACGCAAGCTGTTCCTTCTGTCCCAACAGTACACTTTCAAGAGACAGGCTGACTATGGAAGAGGGGCTTTTCAGAAAGATAATTGACGACTGCATGGAGTTCAAACCGCAGTTTATTGAGCCGTTCCTTAACGGTGAACCGCTTATGGATGTCCATATATTTGATAGAATTGAATATATCAGGACAAAGCTTCCCGATACAAAAATAAAGCTCTACACAAATGCCAATCTTCTCACACCTGAAAAAACAGAACGGCTCTCCGGAGCCGGAGTGAGCGAACTTTTCATAAGCCTTAACACCATAAACGAACTAAAGTATAAGAAAATAATGGGGCTGGATCTGGAAAATACCATGATAAATCTGAACTATCTTCTTGAATCCCATAAAAACAGAAAGATAGCGGACAGGATTGTGTTCAGAATGACACGCACTGAGGACACAACACTTTTTGAACAGGATAAATTCATAAAATACTGCAAAGAAAAGAATGTTGAACATTATATAGTCGGTCTTTTCAACTATAAAGGTAACATACACAGTCCTCTACCGGTTCCCAATTATCCCTGTGAACATATTGAAAGGATCGATATTCTGGCAAACGGAAAAGTAGCGCTGTGCTGTATGGACCAGGAGGGGGAATACTCTCTGGGTGATGTCACTGCAGATTCAGCTCTTGAAGTGTTTAACGGATTGCCGGCAAGCTACTACAGGGCCATGCACAGGACCGGTAACAGGAAGAAAATCGCTCCGTGCAGTAATTGCAATCTTTTCTGGCCGACACTTAACAATCTCAGGATACTGCAGAAAACAAAAGTATCATTTGAAATACTTAACTATTTCCTGAACAACAGACCTTTCGGTAGAAAAGCACCGGAAAAGTTCACAATTTAGAAGGAGGATGAGAGTGCATTACAATAAAGTCGGGATAACAGCCATCGGGACCTATCTACCCCGCAGGAAAGAGGATAATCTTATAAAACAGGAAAAGTTCGGTCTGAAACAGGGATTTCTTGAAGAAAAGATAGGTGTTTTTAAAAGAAGCGTATGTGAAGAAAATGAGTTCTGTTCAGATCTTTGTGTAAAAGCTTTTAAAGACCTGCAGAAAAAAACGGGGGTTAGTACAGATGAAATCGAGACCGCCGTTGTCGTGACCCAGAATCCCGATTCGAGACTGCCGCATGCCGGAGCCATAGTTCATTCAAAGCTCAATCTGCCTGAAAAGTGTGCTTCTTTTGATATCTCACTAGGGTGCAGCGGATTCGTTTACGGACTTTCAGTTATTTCCTCTTTCATGGAAAGCAACGGAATGAAGAAAGGTGTTCTTTTCACAAGCGACCCTTACTCAAAGATCGTCGATCCAGAGGACCGCAGTACAGCACTAATTTTCGGTGACGGCGCAACGGCAACATTAATAACCGCCGATCCCGTATTAAGTAACGGAGTCTTTTCCTTCGGTACTATGGGAAACAGGTCCGGCGATATCTGTCTTAAGAATGACCGCCTTTTCATGGACG
>JAKLDO010000158.1 GCA_022703485.1 bacterium | reverse complement strand
CATATAAAGCGGGGTATATTTTGAGAGACATGGACTGCTACTGCAAAGAAGAAGGTGTTTGCCCGTTTGAGGAGTAAATGGGGTCAGACGGTTATCACTTTCAGTTTTTCAGGTATTACCCGGAAATTGAGAGGTGTGGTTCCAAGCGCTTCACCGTCGGCTTCAAAAAGCATGGGTCTATCCGATGTTATCGAGATATCTTTTCCTTTTAAGAGCTGAACTTTCCTGACTTTTCCGATATCGCCGGTCTTGAGCTTTCCCGAATGTCTGATAATTCCGAACCTTCCGATGTCGCCGATGAAAGTGAGTGCGAGAAGTCCGTCATTTATCACGGCATGGGGAACCTGCATTAAACCTCCTCCGTTGTATTTTCCGATACCGATATTTATCGAAAGGGCTTTTTCATTTATTCTTTCCTCCCCGTCAATTGAAATTGATGTGAGTGGCGGTATGAATGAAAAAAGCGATGTGAAAATGTTTAATGTATACAAAAATTTACCTCTTCTGCCGGCTTCTTTCATTTTTTCAGTTTTAAAAAGCACTTCAGCGTCATAGCCCGTTCTCGCCACATTCATAAAGTATCTTTCCTGAAGTTTCCCGTCACTGCCGGTGAATGTCGTTTTACACACATCCTGAGTAATGGTATTCCCTTTTTTTATCGCCTTTACCATCTCCTCGCGGTCGATAGTGAAACCGGCGGAAAGTCCCCAGTCATTACCTGTCCCGAGCGGTATCACGGCAAGGGTTATTTCTTCAGGAGAGACAAAGCTCTGCGTCATTATGCCGTTTATGATCTCGTTCGCAGTGCCGTCTCCCCCTGCGCAGATGATCTTTCTGTACCCTTTTCTGACAGCCTCGCGGACAAGTTCTGTGGCATGCCCTCTTTCTTTAGTATAGTTATTAGAGAGATCTATTCCGTGTCTGTCCATAAGCTTAAATATTTCAGGCAGTTCTCTTTTGCATCTATATCCGCCTGAGATCTGATTGGCTATGAGAAACCAGTTATTCATACGGGTAAGATAAGCCCGTAACGGTTTATGTCAAAGATTTTATTGAAATTTAGGGCTTCTGAAATAATATTCCACTGAGCGGGGTTAAGCAAAAAGGAGGAAAAAATGCGTAAATTGACCGTGTCGATCCTGTTCCTAGTCTCTTTTTCCCTCATCGCCGATAATATGTGGATGAACCAGAGACCATCGGAATTTGTCACTGCATCAGGCGGTTTCATACATGTCGGAACAAAGACTAAAGGCTATGCAATGGGGACAGCTGATGACGGTCAGGGGGGAAGAGCTCCTTACTGTTTTGTGATGACTGACGGTCTGAACTGGAATGACTGCTCGGCAAATCTCTCCGGAAAAATGAAATTCGTTCTTCCGGCAAGAGTTCTGCCGAATGGTAAACTTGTCGGAGTGATACTGGAGCTTCAGGGTTTTAAGACAGTTTCATCTTTTATTGTAAGTGACGATATGGCAAATTTTATTCCTGTGTATTTCTTTGATTCTAACAACGCAGACGATCAGACTTCAGGTTACGGTGAAGCGCTCGAAGTCATAGGGGATAATGTATGGCTCGGACTTAAGAACGGAAAGATAAAAAAGAGCACTGACCTCGGCAAGACATGGGAGAACATCGTTGTAAGTACAGAATCGGAAATTGAAATGTCTGTGGTGAAGTTCAAAGATACAATGAACGGCATCGCGGCAGGCGGAGTTGTAACTGAAGAGACCGGAACTGATGGCGGAACAGTGTATGATGTTCAGCCTAAGGGAGCTATTTTCAGAACAGCTGACGGCGGAGCGACATGGACACCGATTGTTGAAAATCTTGAAATGTTTCCTGAAGATGTCATTGAAACTTCGAGCGGTCGCATTTATCTTCAGTATTATGATGATGATTCGATGAAAGATGCCGCATCCACAGGTCAGAAAGCGGTGGTTTGGAGTGATGATAATTTTGCCACTTTTGCAGGATACAATGAAAGTTTTGACATAATGGTCCCGTCAGGCACATTTTCAATGGGCGGGGTCATGGACATGGACCAGGGAGCGGAAGATGAAATATGGATAGCCGGTTTCTGCGGATCGGGTTTTAGTTTCAAACCTTGTACGATAGATACTACTGACGGCGGTGTCACATGGTGGGATAAACTGGTTCAGGGTGCCGGCAAGCTCGGTCCGGTAAGCGTTCTTGACAGCAACCATGTCTACATTGCAGGAATGTCCAAGGCGATGTGGAAGTGGGGTGATCCCAATGAAGACCTTACTGAACCGGAAACTCCCGATGATACACAAACCCCTGACGACACTGTTGAAACAGACGATACGCCGGTCGCTGATGACAGTCCGGCGGTTGATAATGAGCAGACGGAAGACGCTGATAATGAAGTGACGGATGATACTGCCATTGATGAAGAAGAGGTCGGCTGCGGATGTTCGATGATAAGTTAGGACGGCACTTTTATCTTTTCGAGTATTGATATCACCGCATTTTCCCTTGAAATTCCTTTTATGAAAGCTGAGCTGTCAAGGATAAGCCTGTGTGCAAGCACTTGAACGGCGACATCAAGAATATCATCAGGGACTATGAAATCCCTGCCGTCGAACGCGGCTGAGACTTTGGCGACTTTCATAAGGTTAAGCGAGGCTCTCGGGCTCGCTCCGAGCTTTACACCTTCAGCGCTTCTTGTCGAATTTACAACTTTCACGATGAAGAATTTCAGTTCATCGCTGATCTTCACTTTTTCGATAGCTTCAAAAGCTTCAAGTATTTTTGCGGAGGATATGACAGGTTTAAGGTCATCCAGCGCTTTAAGAAAACCGTTGCCTTCAAGTATCTGTATCTCTTCATTAATTGTGACATAGCCCAGAGAAAGTTTCATGCAGAAACGGTCCATCTGTGATTCAGGGAGCTGGTATGTGCCTCTGGACTCGATGTTGTTCTGGGTTGCTATCACAAAGAACGGCTTTTCAAGAATGAACTGTCCTGCGTCTGTGCTGACAGAACCTTCGCCCATCGCCTCGAGCAGAGCGGACTGTGTTCTCGGAGATGCCCTGTTTATCTCATCGGCAAGAACTATATTTGAAAATACCGGCCCTTTTCTGAATTCGAAAATGCCTTTGTTCTGATTGAAAATAGAAACTCCGGTAATGTCCGCAGGCATAAGGTCGGGAGTGAACTGTATCCTTGAAAAGTTCATGTCAAGCGATCTTGCCAGAGCTTTTGCAAGGGTCGTTTTTCCAGTTCCAGGAACATCTTCAAGAAGCAGATGCCCGCCAGAAAAAAAGGCATATATCGCCCTTTTCAGAGTTGTGTCCGTCCCCTTCAGAACAACAGAAACATTCGCCTTGACATCATTCAGTATCTTTTTGAGTTCAGCCTTGTCCATCACCCCTCCAAAGTGCAAAAATGCAGATAATTCTAATAAAACATGCCTGAATAGTAAAGGGAATAAGAATATGGACGGAAAACTGACAGAAAACTAAATAATCGTCACTTGACAAAACTTTTAATCCAAGTTAAATTCATCAAGTCCATGCGATAAAGTTTAAATAAATTATCAGCCAGCCTGATTTAGAGGTTATTGTGGCACAGATATTGCTCAATCAATCAATCAATCAATCAATCAACATTATCCTTTAAGAAATATCTGCCGGGTTTTTATCCGGTTGTTTTTAAAAAAAAAGTAAAGCAGGAGGTGAAATGA
>JAKLDO010000157.1 GCA_022703485.1 bacterium | reverse complement strand
CTACTGAAAAAAGGTTGTTCTCGGCGGCGAACATAAGGGCCGTGTTGCCGAAATCATCTGTAGTATCCACAGAGAACTTCTTTTCGAGAAGCATGTTTGTCAGAGCTGTCTGTTTTTCTATCATCGCAATCATCAGAGCGGTGCGTCCGTCGTTATATCTGTGATTGAAATTGGTAGCAGTGCCTTTTTTCAGAAGTTCAAGAGCGCAGGAATATTTTCCGCTGTGCATTGCAAAGATGAAAAGTGAGACTTCTTTTTTCTTGAAATACGATCCGTCAGGGTCTATTCCGCTCTCAAGCAGAATGCGCACTATTCTGTCATGACCGAGTTCAATGGCATGCACTATTGCGGCTTTTCCGTTTTTGTCCTTAGCCGAAGGCGGCGCACCTTCTCCAAGAAGTCTGCGTACGGAAGAGTCATCACCTTTCATGACAGCTTCTATGAAATCCATGGGGAGTGTATCGAGTTTGCTTATGATCCTGACACATTCTGCGGCTCTTGCATCGACAGCATAGTCAAGAGCTGTCTTGTCTGCAGTAGACCTGAGGTTTCTGTCAAATCCGCTGTCAAGCAGTTTTTTGAGCACCTTGGAATTATTTCCTTCAGCGGCATACATCAGGATGTTTTTTTTTGACGAGTCCTGCGCTTTCATATCAGCACCTGCATTTATCAGCATTTCAGCGATGTTAGCGTTCCGCAGTGATAATGCATGCATCAGGGCTGTTTTTCCGTCAGGACCGGTAAGTTCAAGGTTTACGCGGTTCTGAATGAAGAAATTCACCATCGGGACATCGTTCGATGTCACTGCGGTAATGAACAGAGGCCATTCTTCATCGATATAATTGATGTCTGCACCGTTTTTCAGTGCTTCAGCCGCTTCATTGACATTTCCTGCCTGAACCGCTCCGGCAAAAACGATGTTTACCTCTTCCGCACAGAGAACTGCGACATAGAAAATTAAGATCGGAATAAGGAACGGTTTCATCATTTCAGAATTTTACTGGCATGCAGTTTCATCATATCCGGTGCAGTCTGTCTTGCAGTTTGCATATCCTGTCGTATAGGATTTGCCGGGGATGGCGGCACATTCAATGCCGTTGCCGTCGCAGACATCAGTACCGTTCACGATGTAGTCTCCGCAGATGGGGTCGGGTCTCACACCGCCTGTAAGGTTCCTTGTACCAAGAGGCGAGTCGCCGGAAATGTCGGCGCTGAGCTTTCCGCCAGTGAGAGAGAAAACAGCTGTCATGGCACCGGTCGTCGGAGTGTCCTGCACATATATGGTGAACTGGCCTGTGAAAGTGTATTCGACGAAAGATTCACCTTCACACATATAGAACTCTTCATAGTTGTTAAAATTTATGTCAAGCATATATCCGCCAGTCTGATCATTTTTCAAAACTGAAATGTGAGATGTGGTGTCTGTAAAGTCCCATTCACCCAGCAGGTCGTCAGGATTTTTCACGACAGCATCTTCATCAGGAACTGTGTCTTCATCGGCACTTGTATCGCCGGATTCATCCGTCGTTGCATCATCTGTCCCGTCTGTTGTTTCATCCGCAGTTTCGTCAGATGTCTCATCTGAAGTGTCATCATTTATATCGGAATCACTGTTCTCAGCGTCGAACACCATTACTGAATATTCAGAGAAATGTCCCACTTCAGACATTATCGGATCTCCGGACATTATGGGATCCCCGGACATTATGGGGTCGCCTGATGCATCGACTGTCATTATCGGATCGCCTGATTCCTC
Source organism: bacterium (assembly GCA_022703485.1). Lineage (GTDB taxonomy): Bacteria > UBP6 > UBA1177 > UBA1177 > UBA1177 > JAKLDO01. Next base: position 2,028 of record JAKLDO010000157.1, on the reverse strand, counting down.
CAGACCGCTTCCGGCATATGCCCATGCGTTCTTACTGCTTTTATAAACAGCCATTTTGATAATTTTATTATCTTGTGCTGAAACAGTCGAAGTCGCTTTGATGGTGAGTTTTGCTGGTTTTTTGAAAGTAAGTCCATCGGGACCGAAATCATATATGTTACTCCCGAGGTATTCTTTATCGGGGTATGCTGACGGACTTTTCTTTTCAACTGTTATCTCGGTATCTTTTTCAAGAGCACCGGCTGGAATGTTAATGGATGCAAGTCCGTCTTCGGATGTTACTGTGCCGCCTTCAGAAGCTTTAACAGTCTTTTTAACGATCTCCGGAACGGTTTTGGTGTTGCTTTCGCATGAAATAAGAACGATCGCCATTACGGCAAAAAAAACAAGCAGATTTCTCATTTATTCCTCCATTGAACAGTTAACAGCTCGCAAAATTATACTTTCAGTATTCATATTTGCAAGACAATAAAATGTATATATAATCATCTAAGTGTGAGTGTGTCATGGAGGGTTATTTTGAAATTTTTCTTTTTTGCGCTGTGTGCTGTTGTATTTACCGCTGTTTCCTGCAGTTCAGGAGACAGTAATAACGGTATTGATGACAGTTCGGACGATATTGATAGCACTGATGGTGCTGTTGAAGACAGAGACATCGCAGATGAAACTGACGAAGAAGCTGATATAGACAGTTCAGATGAAGATGCCGGAACAGATCTTGATGCAGTTCCCGATGAAGATTCCGTTGTTGACTTAGATGATGCTGTTCCTGATGAAGACAGCACGGTGTGGCCTCCGGCCGGATGCATACAGGGTGATTATTTTGTCCGTTTCGGGAATTTCCATGCACATACCGGGAATTCCGATGGCGAGGAGAACCCTGAGGTCGCATTCAATTATGGAAGGGATACCGGCGGGCTTGACATTCTTGCGGTCACAGACCACCTTGAACAGCTTTACACTCTTTACGGAATGGCCGATGACGATCTTCCCGATTGTATTGCAATGGCAGAAAGTCTTTCAGATCAGGGCTTCCTTGCACTCTGCGGATACGAGTACGGAAGCGGTTTCGAAGTAAGCATTGAGACAGGCCTTAACATAAGCACCGGACATAGCAATATTTTCTTTTATGAAAAGCTCTTTCCCATGGTCCAGCTCGATTTCATGGATTATTACAAAACGATAGAGACCTGTTTTGAGTGCGTGGCGCAGTTCAATCATCCCGGGGATGAATCACTTAAACAGACTTTCGGTGAGTTTGAACCGTATACTCCTATATTTAATAAAATGGCACTGTACGAATTCAACGGCAACGGAGAGGTGTGGGACCTTTATTTCACTGCGCTTTCCAAAGGCTGGTATCTTTCCCCGACATATAATCAGGACAACCACTCGGCAAACTGGGGGACAGCTAATGATAACAGGACCGGCGTCTACATGGACGATTTCTCAATGACAGGTCTGAAAAACGCATTCCTGCAGAGACGCACTTTTGCGACATCAGACAAAAATGCGACAATAAAACTGATGGCTGGAGATATATGCTGGATGGGTTCCCAGCTGAGCGGAGTTAAAAAAATAAAAATATCGGTCGATGCAGGTGATGCCGATAATGAGGGATTTCAGAAGATAGAGCTTTTTGACGGGATGAAAAACATTCTTGCCCAGAAGGATTGTGAAGATAAGCCTGTCTGCAGACTGGAATATGATCTTGAAATAAAATTTCCGATGCACATTCTGGCAAGGTCTACTCAGACAGACGGTCAGTTCTCGGTTTCATCGCCGTTGTGGTTCATTCCCTGATCCTTTTTGATGAAATAATGTCCATGACAGTTTCAGCCAGCATGTCCTTCAGATAAGGCTTAGGGACAGACGCTGCAAATCCGTGTTCTGACGGGTTTGATATGATGGCATCTTCTGAATATCCGCTTGAAGCTATTGCTGTAACATCTATAATGGTAGTCTAAATCTGGACAGGGGAATTTAGTGGAATAAATTAACCTCTGGAAGGAGAAACTTAAGATGAAG
>JAKLDO010000156.1 GCA_022703485.1 bacterium | reverse complement strand
ATATCTGTTTTTTCCTGCTTTATCTCAAATTTTGCATCTTTGAATTTCGGCGGTCCCATTTTTCCCTTTGCATCGTTTGAAACACCAAGACCCTCTTTCGGAATGCCGATAAGGCTCTTTTCCATTTTCTGATTGTCGTTCTGATCGTGCCAGACCGAGACAGCGTAAATTCCGAAAGGTACATCATTGAAAACTATTTTCTCGGTATTCGCCGTGACCTTTTTCATGTTCTTTGCAAACGCCTTATTGGAATCCATCGGATAACCGTCTTCATTATTGTAAAGTGTTATATAGACCGTTCCTTCTATTTTAAGGTTCTTCAGTTCGACTGTCAGTGTCGATCTGCCTTCAGCACTGGATAAACTGAAAAAGAACACTGTTATAAGAACTGCGAAAACAGCCTTGTTCATGATCCACCTCACTTATTTAAGTTTTTCAGAAGACCTTTCAATAAGACGCTGGTTGAGATTCCTTATCCTTCTGTTCAGGACTTTTATGACACCGATCGCCACTTCATCCCTCTGTTTCAATATCTCATGAAAATCATCCCTTTCCATCTTCAGTACCATTACATCTTCGAGGGCTACGACATCAGCGCTTCTGGGCTGACTGTCAAGAAGGGCCATTTCACCGAAACTTGCTCCGGCTTTCATTATATCTATCCTGGATCCGCCAGATATAACCTCAACTTCACCTTTTATTATGATGAACAGCTCCTTGCCGAGGTCACCTTCGTTGACGATATACTGCCCTTTCTCAAAGATCTCCTCTTCAAGAAGCGAAGCTATGTCAGCAAGGACTTCTCCCGGTATATCGTGAAAAAGCTCAACATTCTTAAGTGCAAGCACCCTTTCGACTCTCGTAAGCATATCTCACCTCATTCCTGAATTATCAAAGTAGTCCTTCTCGATCCCGGCAGTGAAATGAATTCCACATACTTTCTCAGGAGCGGATCGGAGTCATCCTGCATGTTCTTAATGTTATCCTGCGATATTTTTATCCCGAAACGGTCCATCGTGTAGAGTGCAACTTCTCTTACCACAGGACTCGGATCACAGATGAATATCTCCATTTTATCAGATATCTCCATGATCTTTTCCTGTGCCACGGTATAAAGTGTGATCGCCCTCACCCAGTCGGAATCATCTGTCAGGAATATCTCCAGTATCTCCATAAGTTCAGATTGCTTTATCTTGAAATAGTTGTATCCGAGTTTCAGCTTCTCTTCTTCATTTTTCATTTCTATGAGAGGCAGAATTATGTGTCTGAGGTCCTTCTCCACCATATTGTCAACTATCTCAAGAGCATTGGACCTGTGAGTATTTGAAACGAATTTCTGAGTTATGTTGAAGTATACATTGTCAAAAAGAGTATTTCCATACATGAGCGACAGTATCGAGAATATGCGCTGATAGCAATTCTGGAGCTTCGTTTCAAGAACACCTGAAAGATATGAGGTGTGAAGTTTCTGCTTTATTTTTGACGAATAATAGAGCATCTGGAAATACTGATATATCTCTTTGTAGAGCATCGCTTTGAGAGCATTGTTGTCAAGCGGAATGTTCTCCATTTTAGATATAAGTTTCTTCAGACTGTTAAGAACTATATTTCTCATTTCATCGCTCTTTGTATCAAGCGTTTTCATGAGAAGTTCGACCGATTTCGGAGAATATATGTCACCGAGCATCCTTGCAACTTCGCTTTTAAGCCTGTAGCTCTCTAGCTGGTTGGCAAGTATGTCAGAGGCGGGAACAAGAACAAGTTCACCGTACTTTGCAAGCGTTTTTGAAACATCGAAACTTACATTTTTATCAAGCAGCATATAAAAAAGTTTGGGAATGAATATTTTTGACCCTATCTTGCCTGCTGCGTTTACAGCCTCTCTTCTGACAATGGGACTTGCATCATTCAGAAGATTGAAAACCTGCTGCTGCATGTTCTTCTGACCTATTTCACCAAGAATGTACGCCGCATACGACCTTTTAACTTCATCTTCCGATTCCGCCAGTTCTTTAAGGTGCGGTGCAGCGGCCATGATACCTGAAACTCCGCCGTATTTTATGAGCGATATGACAGCGGCCCCTTTGATCGCGTTTGAAGGGCTGTCGAGGAAAAGCGAAAGTGAATTTATCGATTTTTCCATCTGGACATAACCGAAAGTGAGCACAGCTTCCTTTACAACATCAGGATCGGGATCTTTAAGAAGACGGAGAATATCGTAAGTATAGAATCTGCTTTCCATGCTTCTCAGTATGGAAAGGGTCTTTATCTTTATCCTTGAGCTTCTGTGTCCGAGCATAGGAATGAAATCATAACTGAAGTTGAACATCCCACCTTTTTCTATCATGTCAAGCGCCATGACGATCTCTTCCTCGTCATCAGATTCTATCGCTTTTACAATGATGTTCTCGAGCATGTTCTGTTTGACCGAGATCTCACCTGACCCGAACCTTTTTTTCTTGATGTTATCTATGAGCACTGCAAGATACTCTTTCCTGATAGCGATTATCATCAGTATCCAGATTATGCCGACGATGAATATTAGAAGAGATATCAGCCCTTCATTGAAATTGAATCTTGTTATGATGAAAATTATAAGACCGGAAATGCCGATGAACATGGGCTTGACCATTCCATCGATGAGCGCTTTGGCCCTGCTTTTTATCTTTGGGTCGAGAGGGATGTAGAGAAGCTGTATGGCGGCATCGTTTATAGTATATCTGAAAGCTGAATCGCTCGCTCTAGCCATTGTGATGGCAAGAAGCGGTGCAGACCATGAGAACAGTATCAACTCAACAGGGACAGCAATGTATATGAAAGAGAATAGAGTTATCATTGCAGGCAGTACGCCGAGGCTTATGAAAATACTTCGTCTGAGAAGTCTCGCCGTGGCGAAAAACTGGAAGAACAGCGAGAAGAATCCGCCGAAGACCGCATATACGATACCGAAGAAAGCGGCAAGCTCCTTTTCACTGAAATTCTTTCCGGCAACCATTTTAAACTGGTAATCGACAAGGGTCACGACGACAAAAATGAACGCTGTCATAAGCGCTATATATTTGACATACGGCGATGCGAAAACGCTTATCTGGGCTTTCTGGGTGAACTTAGCTGCAGTTTTTGTAACGATCGTTCTCTGGAGCCTCACCTGGTATTTCGATCCCACTGAATTCACTATCCACATGCAGACTATCATGAAAACGGCATTTATTATCAGCAGGTTCTCTACAGATGTGTATTTCACGAACTCCCTGACACTGCCGCCGACGAAAAGGCTTGCAATGACACCGCCGCTCCCGATAAAACCTAGTATCCTCTTCGCCTCTCTCGAATCGAGCAGTTCGTTCACAAAAGACCAGAACTGGAACATCATGAAGGCGCCCATGAGCTCGATGAATATATAGAGCATCGGGAAAGACATCTTCACATCGGCCTTCACAAGGAATACAAAGAAAAGTGTCATTGCGATGGAGATGAAAAATGTCCCTACTATAAGTTTATCAATGCGGTAGAAAAAGCTTTTCCTGATATAGAAATAAGTCGCAAGCGAGACAATGATCGCAACTCCGATGTACATTAGGGACAGCTTCGAGGAATCGTATCTCTTGAGAAAAAGGGTGTCCCTTACGATACGGCCCTGCACCATTGTGGCGACCGCAAGGAACTGATAAAGGAACAGAAGTACAGCCCGTCCTCTTTCATCCTCGTTGATATTTAAATAGGAAAGCAGTCTGTTCATATCAGTATCTTAATTCAATAAATGACTTAGTATTATATTAGGAGGTTTTGAAAATACAATTTTAAGAATTACGGATATCAGATTTTAATGTTTCTGTGAACTTAACAGTACTGCTACCATATCACTCCCCGAACGGACACACTCCTTCTTTTTCACAGTAACAGTCAAGATCTCTTATAGCTT
>JAKLDO010000155.1 GCA_022703485.1 bacterium | reverse complement strand
TTCCTCGTTTGATCGAACTCGAATACGGCATGCCTTCCTCCTAAGTTTGAGGCGACATCTTTATTAGCACATACTGGATCAGTTATTATCGATCAGGTGGGGGTTGAATCTCCCGATCCTGGAACTAACTGGGCTGTTGCGGGTACAGGAGCAACTTCAGAGTTTACTCTTGTCAGAAAATCCGCTATAGTGCATGGATCAACAGATTGGAGTTCTTCTGCAGGAACAGATGCTCTGAATTCAGAATGGGTTGTTTATCCTCCGAATACATATGATTATCTCGGGATAAGGTAAATCAGACAATTAATGTTTTTTTTCAGAGGGAGCTCCGGCTCCCTCTTTTTTTTGCTTTACCTGGACTGATTTAAAAGTAAAATCGGATAGTTTTTATTTGAGGATAGTATTGAGATACCTTTTAATTCTTCTGTTATTTCCATTTTTTACGGTTTATGCAGGTGAAACTGTTCTTTTTAAAGCTGATGATATTAAAAAACTTCAAAGTTCCTGTGCTGTAAAGAATTTTTATAAAATAAAAAGGAGCTCTTTCTATGCTCTGCACTCGGATAATGCCGGTGAACTGGTAGAATGTCTGAAAAAGGTTCATGGCGGTGATGCATTTAAAGATACTCCTTTGAATATGGAATATAAAAGTGCCGGCAAGGATAGGTATATTGATAATCAGTGGCATCTGCGCAATAGCGGTCAGACTGGAATTGCCGGAAACGATGCAAAGGTCATTGATGCATGGGATTACATTGAAAGTCTGGAACTTGTTCCGGGAAAAGGTGTGAAAATAGGTATAATTGATGATGCTTTTGATGTTCATCACCCTGATATGGAGGGAAAGTTCCTTATAGGGCTTGATCTGATCGACGGCGATAACTATCCGTATATTGATGACAATGAGCCTCATGGAACATGTGTTTCAGGTGTAGCCGCCGCCGTTAGAAATAACGGTATAGGTGTTGCAGGTGTATGCCCTGAATGCAGAATAGTTCCTGTCAGGGCGTCAGATAAACTCGGACAGACAGAGAAGATGGCGGCCGCATTCAATTATCTTCTGGACAGAGGTGTCCATGTAATTTCCAACAGCTGGGGGCCTACCGATGGCGGCGGCGGAGTTGAACTTCCAGAAGTTATAAAAGAGATAATTTTTCATGCAAGGACTGAGGATCGTGACGGTAAAGGGGTTGTCATATTTTTTGCCGCAGGCAACGGAAATGAAGACATTTCAGATCCCGCGACTTTTGACGGTTTTGCCGCAAATCCTGATGTCATCGCAGTTGGAGCTGTAAACGCATCAGGAGTAAGATCGGCCTACAGTGATTTCGGGACAGACCTTGACATTGTTGCTCCGTCATCCGACATTGATGAAGGATATGTATGGGACCCTTATGCTATCGATATGATGAATGACGGCATATGGACTATCGACGCAAGAAGCTATTACGGGTATTTCCAGACCGATTATACTGCATCTTTCGGCGGTACCAGCAGTGCCACACCTCTTGCAGCTGCAGTTGCAGGTCTGCTTATATCGGTATATCCTGATGTAACATGGGATGAGGTGTATGAACTTCTGACCGATACGGCAGATAAAGTCTCTCCGGCCGATGCGGAATATGATGAAAACGGGTTCAGCAGACATTACGGGTTCGGCAGAATAAATGCGCTCGTCGCGCTTAAAAAGCTTTGCAGTGAAAAAAAATGTGAAGGAGGTCTTGCAAATATAGATGAAGATGTTTATCCTTCCGTGGATCTTGATCTGGCAGATGACACCGATCCCGTGATGAACGACGATACGATCCTGCCCGGTAGTGAAGAGACAAATGGATGCAGTATAATAATTTTTTAGAAAAGGAGAAAAAAATGGGACTGTTCGATATCTTCAAACTCAAACCGAGAGTTCTTCCTGTTGAACTTACACCGCAGAACTTCAGCGCTTCCGTAAAAAATTCACCTGTTCCAGTGCTTATAGATTTCTATTCCACGACATGTCTTCCATGCCGTCAGATGGCAAAGACCGTTACAAAATTCGCCACAGATTTTCAGGGAAGGGTGAGAGTTGGCGCTTTCAATGTGGAACAGGATAAAGACGGAAAAATAGTAATACCTTATAAAGTAAGAGCCGTTCCCACGCTTATCATTTTTGTGAAAGGCGAGCCTGTCGAGACATTCACAGGACTTACAGGTTATCTGAAACTTCAGGAAGCTCTTGAAAAGATAGAATCTAAGAAAAAGTGATCAGTTCATTGCGAACGAGACTTTGTCACCCGGTTTCATTTTCAGACTTTCGTTCCAGTTTATCTCAAGCACATATCTTGCAGGGAATATGCTCGGCATGGTTCTCTCGCTCAAGGGTGTTCCTCTGCGTATTGAAACTATCCTGAAATCCCTGTCGATGTAGATCACGGCGAGTTCTATGGAAGTGTTCTTCATCCAGAAGTATCTCGGAGCATCATCATTGAATATGAAAAAAAGTCCGGTCCCTTTTTTTAAGGAGGCGCAGTCCATCAGACCCTTCTGGTGTTTTGCCATGTCATCAGCTATCCCTGTGACAAAACTTATATTCTCTTTTTGAGATGCCGTTACTGTGACTGTCGCATCAGGAGCATATCCGCAGATATTATCAGCCGAAATGACTGAATGTCCTGACAGCAGAAAGATCAAAGCGGCCGTTTTTAGAAACGATCTCAACCGAAGGCTCCTTTATATTAAGTACTTTTCCTATAGGGTATGCATCTTTAACCGTTTCGCCTGATGTAAAAAGCAGTATGAACTCCTCTCCGCTGCCGAAAAGAAGTTCTTCAAGCGGTATGTTCAGCATTTTTGATGTTTCAAGCACTTCTTCGTGTACAGGTATTGAGGAAAGATCTATCATAAGTGATGCTCTTGATGATAATGAGATCAGTTCAAGTTCCGATTTCAGGGAATCGCTGATGTCGATAGCGCAGTTTATACCGTAAAAACTTTCAGGGATGTGCCTGAAAGGGTCGGGATAGAGAAATCTTTCTTTTGATGCCTTAAACCCTGGGGTTCCTTTTTTGAGATGCATCAGACCGCATTTTGAAAGTCCTGTGTGAGAAGCAAGATAGATCGTGTCTCCCGCTTTAGCGCCGCTCCTGAACAGCGGTTTTTCAGGTTTCGGCCCGAACATCGTCGCCCCGATCATAAAGGATCTTCCGGCTGTGGTGTCTCCGCCCATCAGTATTATGTTGTGTTCAAGAGCGAAAGCTTTCACTCCTGAAATTATCCTCTGTGCTTTTTCAAGACCGTTGTCAGGTATGGCAATATTAAAAAGAAAATGTGACGGCATTGATCCCATGGATATCACATCGCTCGCATTGGCGGCCATCAGTCTCCATCCCGCAGATTCGGGCGGCATGATATCAAAGTCAAAATGGATACCTTCACACATATGGTCAGTGGTCACGACAAGAGATCTTTCATTCCAGACGGCGCAGTCATCCCCCGTAAAAGGATCGTTCTTACCTGTGATAAAGTTTATTATGTCCCATTCTCTGTTTTTCAGCACGGGTATGTCCTATTTTATCCAGAAAGATCTCGTAAAAATGATCAGAACTGTGAATATTTCAAGTCTTCCTATGATCATTGCCAACGATAATGTCCATTTTACATAGTCCGGAAAGAATGAGTAGTTATCAACAGGACCTACAAGACCGAACCCTGGACCTATGTTCCCTACAGCAGAAAGAGATGCTGTGAACGATGTCAGAATGTCTGTGCCTGATGAAGCGCATACCATTGTTGTAAAGATAACTGTAACGGCATAAAAGAATACGAGAGATGCTATTGAATAGACCATATCCTTTTTTACGACTTTTCCTTCTATCCACAGAGGAAGTACCGCTTTCGGATGGAGCAGATATTTCATTTCATTGAGCCCGAGCTTGAAAAGAGTTGCAACACGGATCACTTTTATGCCTCCGCCCGTCGATCCGCTGCATGCACCGATGAACATAAGAAGAAAAAGTATGAACTGCGACAGATAAGGCCACTTCTCATAATCAGTGGTAGCAAACCCTGTTGTAGTTATGATCGATGCCG
>JAKLDO010000154.1 GCA_022703485.1 bacterium | reverse complement strand
AAAAAACCCCGGGTTCAAAGGGATGATCCTTGAAGCTCCGGGCGGTGTCAGCCATCTTACTGTCGTGATAAGAGCGCTTGAAGTCCCTGCCGTTCTGGGGATAGACAACCTTGTAGGCGAACTTGACTACGGCGACATGATAATTGTTGACGGCGGCAACGGTGAAGTTGTGCTGAGACCTTCTGAAAAGGAGATAATTGAAGCCGGAAAGAAGAAGAAGAGGCTGGAGAAATATTTAGCCAAGTTCATGACAGACGCGCTGGAACCTTCCGTTTCAAAAGACGGCAGAGTGCTCAAGGTCGGAGGAAATATAGATCAGAGCGGAGAAGTCGAGCTCGTCAAGAAGAACGGGGGCGAGTTCATAGGTCTTTTCAGGACCGAGCTGATGTTCCTTGACAGAACGGACCTGCCTTCAGAAGAGGAGCATTTCAGGATCTATTATGAAACGCTTCACAGAGCGCTTCCTCTGCGGACGACAATAAGGATATTCGATTTCGGCGAGGACAAGGCCGGAAAGATAGCATATAAAGGTTCGATGGGGATGCGCGGCATCAGGCTTTGCAGGACAAGGCCCGATATATTCCTTCCGCAGATCAGGGCGCTGATAAGAGCTGCGGCTCTGGGCAACCTTAATATCCTGCTTCCTTTTGTAAGCACTGTCCATGAAGTGGATGATTTCAAGGAAATGCTTTTCAGACAGGCGGATGAAATGGATCTTCGAAGTAATCTGAACAATGTTAAGATCGGTGCAATGATAGAGGTTCCTTCAGCTGTTTTCATAGCTGAACAGCTGGCGCATGAAGTGAATTTTTTCAGTGTCGGAACGAACGACCTTATCCAGTATATGATGGCCGTTGAAAGGAAAGACCAGTTCTCTTCTGAATATTTCTCTCATTACCACCCTGCGATAATCAGGGTCCTTTTCCAGCTTGTGCATATTGCAAAAGAGCGGGGCCGCGAAATATCAATATGCGGTGAAATGGCTTCAGACCCTTATCTTGGGCTGGTATTCCTAGCAATGGGTGTCTCATCGCTCAGCATGACGCCGGTTTCCATCCCGATAATAAAAAAGATCATCAGAAGCGGTTATGTGAAAGAAGGTGACGATCTTTTGAGAAAGATACTTCTCTCCTCCGAAAAAGAGGAGGTGGTTAAAATATTGAGAGAGTATATGACAGACAGATATCCTAATGTTTTTACAAGTGAATGGAACAACAACTAATGGAGAGAAAATCATGGTTTTGAAATCTATCTCAGCTTTCCTTGAAATGGCAAAGGCCGGAACAAAAAGAAGGATCGCTGTTGCAGCGGCAGAGGATGAACCTGTATTGATGGCGGTCAAGAATGCAATGGATGAAGGGATCGTCACTCCTATCCTTGTAGGTGATGAACAGAGCATCAGAACGATTTCAGCTTCTATAGGATTTAAACTTGACGGAATTGAGATCATTAACGATCCGAAGCCTGCTTCAGCTTCAAAAAAGGCTGTGGCGCTCATCAAAGAAGGAAAGGCTGAAATACTCATGAAAGGTCTTGTGGGAACGGCCGACCTGCTTAAAGCTGTGCTCGATAAAGAGAACGGGCTCCGTAAAGGTGCTACGATAAGTCACATTGCATTCTTCGAAAGTCCTTATTATCACAAGCTTTTCCTGGTGACGGATGCGGCAATGAATGTTGCTCCTGAATTTAAAGACAAGGTTGCGATAATTGAAAATGCGGTGGATGCATATCACCGTCTCGGCATACCTAAGCCGAAAGTTTCGGTTCTCGGTGCAGTTGAAGTCATCAATGAAAAGATGGAAGCGACCGTCCATGCAGGAATGCTGACAATGATGAATAGAAGAGGCCAGATAAAGGGCTGTGAGATAGACGGACCGTTCGCTCTTGACAATGCAGTTTCAAAAGAGGCCTGCCATCACAAGAAGATCGAGACCGAGGTCGGCGGAGATTCAGACATTCTCGTGTGTCCCGACATCGAAGCCGCAAATGTGCTTTATAAATGCCTGAATTTCCTCGGCGGGGCTGAATCAGCCGCAGTAATTATGGGTGCGAGCGTTCCGATAGTTCTTACAAGCAGGGCGGACAGTGAAAAGACGAAACTTAACTCGATCGCCCTTGCCGCGGCGATGAAATAGGAGGCGATGATGAAAATACTTGTCATAAATCCCGGCTCCACATCGACCAAGATAGCGATATTTGAAGATACAAAAGAGCTGATGACCAAGAACATCAAGCACAGCGTTGAGGACCTTGCAGGATTTAACCGCATATTCGAACAGTATGACCTCAGAGAGAAGGTGATACTCGATGAAGTGAAGAATGCAGGACATGATATCAAGTCTTTCGGCGCCATCGTGGGAAGAGGCGGTCTCCTCAAGCCTATCAGAGGCGGAGTTTACAAGGTCAACCAGAGGATGATAGAGGATCTCAAAGAGGCGAAAATGGGCGAGCATGCGTCCAACCTCGGTGCTCCGATCGCCCTTGCAGTTGCAAAAGCGGCCGGCGACAATGTCAATGCTTACATAGTTGATCCTGTTGTCGTTGATGAAATGGAAGGTATCGCAAGGTTCTCAGGGATCCCTGAGATAAGCAGGCTGAGTATTTTCCATGCCCTTAACCAGAAAGCCGTTGCAAGAAGATATGCAAGGGAAAAAGGTAAGAAATATGAAGATTTCAATTTCATTATCGCCCATCTCGGCGGCGGTGTTTCTGTCGGAGCCCACAAGAAAGGCAGAGTAATTGATGTTAACAATGCCCTTAACGGTGAAGGTCCTTTCTCTCCGGAAAGGAGCGGCGGACTTCCGGCAGGTCAGCTTGTAAAGATGTGCTTCTCCGGCAAATATACAAGCGATGAGATAAACAAGAAGCTCAAAGGTAACGGCGGGCTTGTCGCATATCTCGGCACAAACAGCGCCTATGAAGTTGAGAAAAGAGTTCTTGCAGGCGAACATGAAGCTGAGATCGTTTATAAAGCGATGGCATACCAGGTTTCCAAAGAGATCGGCGCGCTGTCAGCAGTGCTTGAAGGCAAAGTCGACGCGATAATACTTACCGGCGGCGTGGCTTATGACAAGCTGTTCGTTTCATGGGTTAAAGAGAAAGTATCCTTTATTGCCGAAGTTGTTGCATATCCCGGCGAGGATGAGATGCAGGCTCTGGCTGACGGTTGTTTTTACGGTCTGAAAGGTGAAATAGCTGTAAGGGATTATGAATAAAATTCCGTTTTACAGGGGGCGGTGCTTGCCGCCCCTTTTTTTTACATTTTCTTTTGTGATCCTGCTTACTTCATGTGCGGGAGAAGTGAAAAAAGAGCCGCAGAAGATCAGTTTTTATGAACTTTGTTTCTATCTTCAGAAAGTTCCAGCCCAGACAACGGAGGCAGATGTCCAGAACGCTTCCGACCACTATGCTGATCATTTGAAAAAGAGCGGAATATCGGTACTGAAAAAGAAAATTAACGGGCCTTCCGTCTGTTATTTCACCGATAAAGTCCCTGATTTTTCAAGACCGGCAGGTGAATTGCAGAACAATGTGTCCCAGTATCTTGTAAACGCCTGTTTTATAAAGGAGAACAGCTCCCTGCATGCAGTACTGCCGGGAGGAAAAAGTTCCATTATTATTCATGATGATATTCCTCTTACTGCAAAACTTCCTCTTTACTATGAGATCAATGAGGGTCTTTCCCTGAAGGGCGGCGGCAGACGGCTTCTGATCATTTCGAGATATCTTGAGATACTTAAGATCAGACATCAGTTCGGGCTTAACGAAGCAGGTGAACTGATGATAAACATAAAGCCTGATCAGTCCGCCAGATGGATGATGGTCCCTTTTCTATATAATTCACTTAATATCGAAGAGTTCATTTCCCCGCTTCCCGGTGATTACGCCATTCTCAGGAACAGCGGAACTGTCAAGGTGGCGTCAAATATTAAGATCCCTTCGTGGGAGCTCGATACGATACCTGTCGGAAGGAATCAGGAGCTTCTTGGTGATGATGCGATAGTTTTCTCAAGCGGTGTCCTTTCACTTCCGTTCGATGACGAGATGCTGATGAAATATTTTTACTCGCTTGCCGGAAGTTATCTGCTTCCTCCTTTTTCGGGACTTTATTATTCCCCGAACTTCCGCGGCGCATCTGTGTTCCCCA
>JAKLDO010000153.1 GCA_022703485.1 bacterium | reverse complement strand
GGACCCGAACTCAAGACCAGACATCCTTACACCCCGTGGACACATTCATTTTTCACAGGGTTCAGATGCGTGAAGAGCGTGAAGGAGTAGAAAATGATAAAAACATTTATATTTCTCATATTCCTTGCAGTTGTTTCCTGCAATTCAAATGGTTCAAAGACGGACACGGATTCTGTTCCGGATAAAGATTCAGATAACAAGGCAGATGTTGAAATTTCAGAGAAAGATAATGAATCTGACGTAGATCAGCCTGATAAAGATATCGATGAACCGGCAGATGCTGACACAGAAGTGCCGGATGTCGACATGTACTGTCCACTGCCGATGGATGCAAAATATCCTTATCATCGCAGAGACGGAACAATTCATTTCTGCAGACCATGTGATACACCCGATGAATATGATCCCCAGTGTGTAAAATCACTATGGAAGGATTTAAACAAGGAGGTTTATGATTCATATAAAAAGGGGGAGTTTGAAGATAATGAATATGTAGTGGAATGCAATCCATGGCCTTGTGAATGGAATGTAACTCCGACTCCTAATGAATTGGAGTCCACATCAGTACAGAAATGTGATATATTTCTTAATCCCCGTACTTGGGCGAATTCTTTTTCCGGTTTTAGAAGAGAAAGCAATATGGATGGTGGAAAGATACTATTCCAGACAGACAATTATCGTATCGGTGATAAAAAGCCGATAATATCTGATCCTGGGTATGCGGGACAAAGAGCGGTATTGTATGATATTAAAGCAGGAAAATATGAAGTGATAGGAAAATCTATTTCTCCTTATTATATGAGTGGGCACATACTTATTAACCCGTACATAACAGTTAACAAGAAAGGTTTTAAGCCAATAGTAGATGTTGTTCCGTATAAATCATCATACAAATACGATGTTATTTTTACTGACGAAGATACAAATGTTTCTATGGATGTGTATCCTTATGTTACAGACAAATGGACAATAATGGTTATTAATCATTTAGATAATGAAACCGATCCTGTTGGACAAGGAAACCGTTCTCTTGTTTATGCAAAAACGGGCGATCCAGCCTCCCTGAACAGTCCGGCGGATTCATGGAAATGGACGACACTTGCATACGGGAATCCTGACGGCAAGGCGGGAGAACTTTCAATTTCCGGCGATAATGCGATGTTTGCGCATATTGCCACAAATGAGTCTTATATTTGCAACTTATCAAAAGGCCCCAAAAGCCTGAAAGATTGCAAAAGGGTTGGAAGAAGTGGCGAAATAGCAGGATTCCCTAAGTTTGACAGAGACAACCCGAATCGAATTGTTTACCGGTCGATGGGTGATGGCAAACCTGCGAATCATTTTGTTGCAATGAACATTTCAAAAGACCCGTGGACACTCGAAAAGGAGTTTGACATTACTCCGACCGAAAGCAGTTATATAAGCATGTGGCTCATGGAAGTCCGCTCAAATGTGATTTTGTACGAAGAAAACTATGTGATGAACGAAAGCGGATATCAGGAAGACGGGAAGCTTTGTTATTATAGGATTGACAAAGGGAAAACATATTGCTCCAGACCGATTGAAGGACAGACAAGTTACGGACACGGCTATGCATCATTTGAAAACAAATACCTTTTCTGGCAGCCGATGTATAAGGCAGGATATATCCTTAGAGACATGGATTGTTACTGCAAAGAAGAAGGAATCTGTCCGTTTGAGGAATAAATTAATGATAAGAATTTATTTAATTGTCTTGTTTGTATGTTTGTTTTCCTGTGATGGTAACGGCAAAGGGAATTTTTCTTATGAACATGAAGGATTATACTGGTCTGATATTTCTCCTGATAAAATGACTTGGGATGAAGCAGTTGAATATTGTCCAAATCTCGATGGACGGTTGCCGACAATATCAGAACTCAGAACACTTATTCAAAATTGTTCAGGAACTGAAACTGGCGGAGAATGCGAAGTCACCGACAGTTGTCTGGCTTTTGATTGCAGTTATGGACCATGCGGTGTTTGTGAATATGACCAATCCGGAAAATATTCAGTTTTTGGAGATGCGATTTGGCTTTGGTCGTCTTCGGAGCGGTCAGATAACTCAGGCCACGCATGGTATGCTAATTTTGAGAATGGCAGCGTAAGTGTGTACGGCAAAATTAGCGACGGCAGCGTCCGCTGTGTGAAATAACAAAACAGACATCTCAGGATGGTGTCGAATTCTGGTATGCAAGAGAGCTGGCAGTATGCGGAAACGGCATGATAGAACCGGGAGAAGTATGTGACAGTGATACAATCCAGTGTTCAGAATTTGATGCTGAATACATAGGCGGAACTGCCGCTTGCAATTCAACTTGCAGCGGATACAATGAAGAGAACTGTGAAACGGACGGATGGTAACTCATCCCCCAACCCCTTCTCTCTATGGAAAGAAGGGGAGTTTTCCACCCTCTTTTCTGTGAAGAGAGGGTGGTTTGAGCTTGTCGAAAACCGGGTGAGTTGGAGGATTTAATGCGTAACATATTAATTATATTGCTTCTGTTTCTGTTCTGGTCTTGTACTTCATGCAATACAGACAATTCAAAACCCGATTCGGATACGGTCTCTGATAAAGATTTAATCTCTGACACAGATATCCAGGACGCAACTCAAGATGAAAAACCTGACGCTGACACAATTGATACTGATAATGAAAAGCTAGATGTTGATAATGATTCAGCGGAATGTCTGGATCTTAAAGTTCAGGCGAATGTGATTAAGACAGATTTCCCGTTCAAGGATAAGAATGGAAAACCGACATTCTGCCGTCCGGGTTGTGACACTCCGACAGAGAACGATCCGCAGTGTGTGAGAAATATCTGGGAATGGAACAACTGGGGAGTTTATCAGACATATATAAATGATGAGGAAAAGAAAACATCACCCGAATGTTATCCGTGGCCGTGTGTCATAGAAGGGATGAAGGCATACCGGACAATGAAAAGTGACTGCGACAGATTCCTTTCAGTTGATAATTATTCATCTTCAATGGGAACGATCGGGGATCTTCGGGTGAGCGGAGGCATAGCCGGAATAGAGATGGGTGGATATGTCTCAGGATACAACTCTCTCCGTGCAATGGCATATCACATTGAAAAAGACGAGTATGAACCTGTCGGATATGCGGGTGGATATACCGGATTTAATTATGACAGATTCCTTTTTTCGACTGCGAATGGAGACTGGAGTAAAAAAACATATACCCAGACATATATAATTTCCGCAAAACGAAATGATGATGGAAAATGGAAATATGAAGCAATATATGATGATGATCAGCATAAAGCATGGTTTTCCCGTCCGCCCTTTATGGGAAAGGACTGGGTGCTGATACAGATTAAGCATCTTCAGACTGGAGAATATAATGTTTACTATTCCAAAATTGATGAGTGGAAGTGGACAAAGTTTGCTCCGCCTAAAGTATATGAGGGAAATATTTCAGGGAATCGGCTCACATTTATTATCGGGGAAAGAGAAATTTATGTCTGTGAGCTTGATAAGACTCCCAGAGAATTGACTGACTGTACAAAGATCAATAGAAACGGTGAACTTGGGCACGGACCGATGCTTGATCAGCTCAACCCGGACAGACTCGTCTATAATATTTACGGAGAACCTAAATTCGTGGAAGTTGATCTGTCAGCTACACCGTATAAGTACACGGAACATACGATAACAGTTTCGGAGCCCACAGCCGGAAGTTTTGAACCGAATGACTTCAGAAACGGAACATTTTTATATACTGAACTGTTTGGAACTGATAGTGCAGACCTGAAACAGTGTTTCTACAGCACAGAACAGAAAAAAAGCTACTGCCCGAGTGAAGGTCCGTGGGGAGACAAAGAGTATCTTATGGGGTTTGGAACATTTGATGGAATTTATCAGCTGTGGAAAGCCCCGGCAAGAACAAGTTGTTATGTTAGAGACATAAAATGCTGGTGTGAGGAAAACAGCTTGGGGTGTGAGACCATTTTAGGAGAATAGATGAAAATTCTGATAATATTTCTTTTATTCCTTTTCTGGTCATGTACTTCCTGCAATTCTGATAATTCAAAGCCCGATACAGATGCAGTTCAGGATAAAGATTCCGTTACAGATACAGATATTCCGGATAATATTCCTGATG
>JAKLDO010000152.1 GCA_022703485.1 bacterium | reverse complement strand
ACCTTTTTTCAGTAGTATCAGCACTTCTCGAAAAAGGGGCCGACCCCACAATAAGGCAGGCTGACGGTAAAAAAGCGTCGGATATCGCTAAAACAAAGGGACATCTGCAGATATTCAAGCTCCTTTCAGATGCAGAGAAGAAATGGATATAGGTCAGTCAATAAAGAATTTAAGTGAAAAATAAAATCTGCTGCCGGTTCCTTCAGTGCTTTCACACCTGATCTTTCCTCCCATAATATCAACTATCATTCTGCAGATGGCAAGCCCCAGTCCTGTTCCACCGTATTTTCTCGACAGCCCGTTGTCAACCTGATAAAAACGGTCGAAAATGAACGGTATCTTTTCAGATGGAATGCCTATCCCCGTATCAGTAACTGAAAAAAGCACATCAAGCATTTCCGGAGTACTTTCATTCAATTTAAGCGAAAGAGTTATGCTTCCTGATTCCGTGAACTTCTCTGCATTGCTTATCAGATTTGAAATTACCTGCCTCAGTCTTTTAGGATCTGTCAGGACAGCAGTATTTTCATCCAGATCACTTTGAAATATGAACTCTATATCCTTTTTGCAAACAGATGCAAAATTTCTAAGTATGTCATGTGCAAGATCAACAAGCTTAACTTTTTCAAGCTTGAGGGTTATTTTCCTTTCCTCAAGTGAATTTACATCAAGAAGGTCATTTATCATTTCAAGCAGATGATATCCGCACTGTCTTGCGTAGTTAAGATATTCCTTCTGTTCGTCATTAAGCTCTGTCTCCTTTAAAAGTTCGTGCAGTCCTATTATGCCGTTCAGGGGAGTTCTGAGCTCATGACTGATGTTGGAAATGAACTCGGTCCTGCACTTGTTCCGGAGCTCCAACTTATTCCTCTCCGCTTCAATTATATGGCTGCGGAGATCCTTTCTTTCAAGACGGTCCTCCATTATTGAAATGATAACGGCTATAAAAAGGAAAAAATGATATGTCGATAAAGTAGTGAGATCATTTCCGGGAAGTCCCGCTGTCAGCATCCATACTGTCAGAAAAAAAGCCGGAATGATCATTGTGGCCGGAAGCCACCTTCTTATACCTTTTCCCACTATGATCTGCAGAATGAAAGTCATACATGCTATGAAAATTGAAAAAAAGCCTAATTTGACCGACATGTACGGATCTGTGTATATTTTATATATTATGACAGCGTTCATTGTGTTAATGCCGAGATGCATAACAAGAACTCCGGAAACATTTAAACCATATGAGGTTCTGCTTGCAAATGTCAGAGAATAGACAAGAAAGAAAAATGACGGAATGAAAGCGGACAGCCTAGCGATAAGAAAAACATTTGTGTCCAGAACAGATACATCCAGCATAAAGCACACAGCCGGAATGATAATAAGCAGTATCGCCACCATCTGCCCTGTTGAAAATATCTTTTCAGCATTTGCCCTTACACAGATGTCAGTCGAAAAAAGATCCCTGATATTCATTTTTCTCCGTTTTGGAAAATTGTATAAATATATTCTAATTCAGTAAAAAATCAAAGTAAGGTTGTAATAATAAGTGATGGACAAAAAATTTACTTATGATATGCTTATCCGCCATTTAGGAGGGGGTTCTTTAACTAATGCTGAAGCGTTTTATCATAACTGTTTTTTTTACTTATTGTATCGTCCTGTATCCGCAGGAGACCGTTCAGAAGGATACCGGCAAAACTTCAGTGACCGGCATTGTCCTTGAAAGAGGGACAAAAGCCCCTGTTGCAAAAAAGAATTTCTATATCATTGAAACTGACGAAAAGATACGGACCGATAAGGATGGCAGGTTCAGTTTTGACATTGCTCCCGGAACATATACTCTTTCCTTCCCCATCGTAGGATTTGAAAAGTTCGAAACAAAGATCGAAGTGAAAAAAGGGGAGAAGCTCGATCTCACATTCAGACTTGAGCCTCTTGTCATAAACCCTTACAAGATCGTTGTAACGGGAGAAAAGAACAAAGGTGAAGTGTCAGTACAGCGTGTTACGATCGAGGAGGCATCCAAGATCCCCGGGACAAACAGGGATGTGCTCAAAGCTGTCACAAGCCTGCCCGGAGTCACGAACATATCGGTGTTCAACGGCTACGGCTCAGGACTGGTCATAAGAGGCAGTTCGGCAGGAGATTCCAGTACCGTTGTGGATGAACACGGCATCCCTCTGATGTACCATTTCGGCGGTCTTGACCCCGTGATAGAACCTGAACTTGTCGAATCGCTTGATTTCTTCGCAGGCGGTTTTTCATCGGAATATTTCAACACTATGGGAGGGGTTATACAGCTTAATCTGAGAGATCCGAGAAAGGACAGATGGGGCGGATATCTCAATCTCAGCCTGCTGAACATATCTTTCATGGCCGAGGGACCTGTTTCTGACAAGGATTATCTTGCTGTGGCTTTCAAGAGAGGAATGCTTGACGCCTATGTGAAGATCGCTGAAGAGCTCGGACTTTTCAACAACATGCTCTCTTTCTCCACATATCCTTTCTATTATGACGCCATGGTGCTTTATGTGCATGAGTTCAGTAAGCGGAACAAGCTGAAAATGTACACGATCGGAACATGGGATGAGGTGAAAGCGCGATTTGACAATCAGACCGCCATTCAGAAAATGAGCAATACCGCACAGACCAAGACACAGTATATCCAGCATACGACCGAGTGGCATTACCGTGACAATGATTTTAAAAGCCTTTTTTCACCTATGGCCGAAGTTGTGTGGGTGGACATCAACGCCGGAGACACAGCATATTTCAAGAACTTCTTTTTCCAGCTTGAACTGAGCGAAAAAATGGAACTGAAGCTCAATGATAATCATAAACTGCGTTTCGGGGCCAAGTTCTATTACGGCTACTACACCATGGATGTAAATCTCTTCGCAATGCCAAAGGAAGGAGAAGTGGCCTACAATCCTCTCAGCAACGAGATCGAGGACCATTCAGAAGGTCATTACTGGTTCCCCGGTGCTTTTTTCATGGATGAGATAACTTACGGCGGATGGACAGTCGTTCCCGGAATAAATTTCATTTACGATGAACACAACACTCAGATGCTTTTCGATCCGAGACTTTCCATAAAATACAGAATAAACGACCAGTGGACACTTAAAACCGCAGGCGGCATATATTCACAACTGCCTTCAAATGATGAATCGTACAAACCATGGGGAACTCCCGGACTCAAGCCGGAAAAAGCAGTGCATGCTATCGGAGGAGTGGAATACAACCCCACTGATGTGCTTGAATTCGATCTGCAGGGTTACTATAAACACTTTTTCGATCTTGTAAAAAGAGACGACGGCCAGGATCTTTCATCATATTCAAACGGCGGCATAGGATACGCATACGGTGTTGAATTCCTCATGCGGCATAAACTTACAGACAGGTTCTTCGGATGGATATCGTACAGCTTCTGCATGTCTGAAAGAAAGGATTCCCCTGATGGAGAGTGGAGACCGTTCGATGTGGATGTAAACCACAATCTCATTGCCGTGGCAAGCTACAAACCTAATAAATACTGGCAGTTCGGAGCAAGATTCAAACTTGCTTCAGGTGCTCCCTACACCGATGTTCTGTATTCAGACTATTCATTTGATGCCGATAATAACTTTAATATCCCTCAGTATAAAGGTGAAGTGAATAACAGCAGACTTCCCATTACACATCAGCTTGATATAAGGATAGACAAATACTGGCTTTTCGACCAGTGGATATTCTCGACATATATCGACATCCAGAATGTATATATGGCAAAGAATGTCATCGGAGTGAGCTACCGCGAAGATTATACTGAAAAAGTATATACTTACGGATTCCCTATAATGTTCTTTGTAGGATTGAAGGGGGATTTCTGATGAAAAAACTTATACTTATCCTTTCATTTCTTGCAATTACGGCATGTGATCCGGCCCCGAGCGTAAAACCGGGATATATACTGACCGGCATTAGACCGTTAAACCTGAAGGCGGACCCTGTCGAAGCCGTGCCGGGTGATACAGTGGTATTTTCGCTGTTTCTGGGCGGAAGGGATTTTTCACAGGATAGTGATCTGCCTGTAAAATGGTTCGGAACTGAGGCTTTAAAACTGTCTTACGGTCAACCTTTTCTTTTCAGGATACCTGAGAACATCGAAGATTTTCTCACAAACCCGGAGATCCCGTCATATGTCATGGAAAGCTTTGAAAAGAACGGTTTTGCCGACCTCCCCGTCATAGCCTCTTTCGAAGAACAGATCGAAGAAAACGGAGGATCCAGAACCATAACCCTTACCAAGACCTTGCGCATTTACAAATCCCTGCCTGAAAGCGGAGTAAGCGTAAACCCTGTCATATCGCATGTTGAAGCTGCATATCTTATTAACGGATCGGTTGAAACCATTGAAATAAAGAACA
>JAKLDO010000151.1 GCA_022703485.1 bacterium | reverse complement strand
TTCAGAACAAAAACCAATCAATAAAACACAAACCTCAGACTAGAGTCAGTAAAAATTTAGAATCGAACGATTTAGGTTAGTCACAAAAGGTTTTGTAACCCCCATCGCTTTTGCAAGATCAGTTTTTTTCCATTCTTTTTTTTCCATCAGTTCTTTTATTTTCAGCATAATTGAAAGATGAAGCTGCTGTGCTTCAAATTCCAGTTTTTCTTCTTCTGATTCAAAATTGAAAAGTCCTTTTACTGCTTCTTCCAAGTTATTACATTTTTTAGTTTTTGAACTCATATTCGTAACCTCCTATTTATTAAAAAACTATCATCTCACAGGGTTAACCTATTGGGAAACAATAGTCATCATTTTATATTCCTGAGACTATAATTCAAGTTTAAATTTCAGGGCTTTCTGTTTTTTGATAATTCGTTAGATGTATTGAATTTTCAGTATATGAAATTTTCCTGAACGCACGGGCTTGAGGATCTGAGGACTATGCCGTCCTTCCCGAAGATGTAGAGGTCTCCCTGCGGGTCCGCCGCCATTGAATATACCGGCTCTCCTAAAGGATTGTCCACACTTTCGATGAAACCCTGCGTTGTCATGTTCTTATAATGATATATCCAGCCTTCAGAATCCATTGAGATCAGCGCATTGTTCTGGTCGCATGCCCAGACATCTGTAAAACTGAACTCTTCGTAAAGGGAGCTTCTTGCGTCATTTATCCATTTCGTTCCGTCAAAGCTGAAGATGTATGCGGTCATTCCGTCAGGTGAACTGCCGAGTATCCAGATGTTATCAGGGTCAAGGGCGAATATCCTGTGCATGTTCACTTCTGTTTCCCCTGCCGGAAGTCCGCGGTCGATCATGTCTTTGGGAAGATTTGCGACCATCATGCTGCCGTCATATTCCACAACGGTATTATCTCCAGGCGCAATCAGGGAGTCATCATCAAAAAGCCATAAAGAATTGATCAATGTGCCGGAAAGAAGAGGTATGTTTTCAAAATCGCTGTCAGTTTTCAAGTATATGTGTCCGCCTGACAATGCAGCTATGTGTCCGGCATCATTTATCGAGACGCTTGTCACCGGTGAACCCGTCCCGAGATCAAAACTGCTTTTAATATTGTCATTTTCGATCAAATGAACTTTTCCGTCACTTGTTCCAAGCAGAACAGACGAGTTGTCCGCATCAATTGAAGTAATGTCAAAATCGTAGTATTTAGAATCTGTTATGCCGTCCTTGATTGTGTAAACGGCATCACCTCCGGCCGCGACGAAACCGTCTCCGGTATATCTTGCTCCGGCAGGAATTCCTTCAATTCCGTCATTTGGAAATGTTCTGATCCTGTTCAATGTTCCATCAGTGTCCGCAAGTGTAACAAAACAGCTTTTTCCGTTGCATGAATATTCAAAAGTGAGATCATCTGAGAATTTCCATGAGACAGAATCTTCGGTTTTTGTCATGAATTTGTTTCTTTCCGATATCATTGCCGCCGTATCGACAGTTGCAGGGTCTTTGACTTTCCTTATTGCAAATCCGTTGTATTTAAAAAGGCTGTCCTTTGTTTTGACATATATTTCGTTCTCGCTAATTCCAAAAACATCCTCTATTTCAGCAGAAACCGGGAAATAGTTCACTGAATTGGGAAGTATCTGTATCAGCATTTTTCCTGCTGAAATAAATATGCTTGAAGGGGAAGTTGCAAAAACCGCAGTCGCCGTGTTTTTGAAATAACCTTTGTTCGAGGAAAGTTTTTCTCCGTCCCATGAAGCCAGAAATCCTGAAGTTCCGAAAATATGAAGAACACCGTCATGAACCTTAAAACCGTTTATGTCCCACGGCAGATCAAAATTTATCACAGTTCCATCAATGTTTATCACACCGTTTTTTCCGCCTGCAATGATACTGCCTTTGTAATATGATAAAGCAGTATAACCAGCATCTTCAAGTTCAGTTTCTGAGATTATTGCAGGGGTTTCATCAAAAATGACGATCTTTGCAGGATTTCCTTCTTTTTTTAGAAGTGCGGCGGCGGTGGTGCCGTCAATTACTGATACTGCCACGGCGTTCCCTGTGACCGGTATCGTCTTCCAGCTTTCCTTTTTTACCGCGAGGATATTTTCTCCGCCTGCAAAAACGGTATTTTCTGAAACTGTTACCGATATCATTTTTGATGCCGTTTCATATTCAAGTGTCCATTCAGTTCCGTCATAATGAAGTATTCCCTCTCTTCCCGCCGCATAAATATCTGATGCGTTCCGGCCTGACAATGAATATATCCCTGATTTAACCGGAGAATAGTAATCACCGTTATCATCCATACAGCTTATAAATCCATCCTCGTATTTCAGAAGGGAACCATCAGTGGCGCAAGCCCAGATACTGTTCTCATCAAATGCCGCAATAGAGGCGAAAGTCCCGCCGCTTCTGAGCTGATGAGGGATTATATCAAACAGAGGACCTTTTTTGTAATAGACATTTGCTTCTGTCACAAAGAACGAATCCCCGTTTTCAATGAAATCTCCGGTAACGACCGGATCACCTGTGGGATAAGGATTAACCCAGCAGTAACCGTATTTGCACACCTCTTTTACACACTGATTTTTTATGTTTTTATTTCCGCAGGTCATCTCCTCAGAGCATTTTCCGCAGTCAAGTTCACCGTCTGATGCCGTAAGTTTTCCGCATTCAGCCTTGAAATAACCGCAGTTCTCTTCAAAGTCGGGAAACATCTCTTCATTGTCGGCATCTTCATCATTCTGATCAGCATCATCGTCATCATTCCCGTTCTCCGCCGTGTCAGAGTCTTCATCACCGGCCTGCGAAATATCGTCAGTCTCTGCATCACTTGGAAAACTGTCTTCATCAGTGATCTTCGATCTTCCGTCACTGCAGCTTAAAAGTAATAAAAAAATTAAAAAACTGATAACGATCCTCATATTAACTCCTTAAAAAATGATAATTTATACATTTTCCAGATAATTCCTCAGGCTGTCAATCAGATAAAGAGGAATGTGAAGTGTTTGATCGTTCATGATTTACACTTTTTGCAAGATAAAAATGCAAAAATCAGCACTTTTTGCATGATAAAAGTGTCGGAATTCCACACTTTTTACAGGATTAAAAAATATCTTTTCCATTGAAAACGGGTCCGTCCTTGCAGACAAGATATATTCCGCCTTTAGTTTCTACGCGGCATCCGAGGCATGCGCCTATTCCGCAGCCCATTCTTGCTTCAAGCGAGTGATATATCTGGATGTTGCTGTGTTTTGATGCGACTTTGTGAACGCTTTCCATCATTATTTCAGGTCCGCAGGTGCAGATAAGGCCGGGAATTTCACCCTTTTCGAGCATTTTTTCCAGAGCATTGTGGGGATATCCTTTCATTCCGCAGCTTCCGTCATCGGTGCACAGGACCACTTTGCCGTATTTTTCAAAAAATTCCTGCGCGATGACCGCTTCATCATTCTTGAAACCGAGGAAAAACACTTTTTTACCGGCTTTTGATCTTTTTGCTGTGTAGAGAAGGGGAGCGACGCCGATCCCTCCGCCGACATAAAAAACGGTGCCTTCAGTATCGGGGAAACTGTTCCCGAGATGTCCGACAACTCTGATCTTTTCGCCGGCTTTCATTTTTGAAAGAAGTTCAGTTCCTCTGCCGACAACCTTGATGAGAAGGCTGAGAACCCCGTCATTCCAGTCAAATACCGATATCGGTCTTGGAAGATAAGGATCTGTCCTTCCGTCAACCATGCTCAGCATCACGAACTGTCCCGGCACAGGCTCATCGGCGAATTTCACTTCCATCAGAAAAGTGTCACTGTTCAGAAGCCTGTTTGCAACTATTTCCGTTACCAGATTGATACTCATCACCGCTCCATTGAAAAGTCCGCTGTTTATATATCTGAAAAATGTATTTTTGGCAATTATGTTTTGAGTGCTTTACTTATTGTGGATTCATTACAAAATCAGTTGATTTTCAATGATTTCTGAATTTCAAGAACTTTTTCGAGTGGAAGCCCGGTGATTTGAACAACAAATTCTAATGGAGCTCCGGCAATGAGAGCCTTTTTGCATGTTTCAACTTTTTCTTCCTGTCTTCCCTTCTGCAGTATTTGGTTTCCAAGTGACGGCATGATCTCCTCCGCTTCTTCACCAAGTTCGGCTTTCATTATATTCACAAGTTCTTTTTCTTCAACCTGATTTGTGAAATAGATATATCTCATCAGAATAATCAGGTTTTCATGTTCTTTTACAAGTCCGCTTTTCCTGAAATATCTGAAGATCGTTTCCAGCTTTTCAGGGTTCATTCTGCCATGGTCTTTCAAAAGCGATAACACGCTCATGAGATATGCACTCTTTCCGAAACGACATTCTTGTGTTAAATCAAAGTCTTTGGTGTCAGTATGTGCTAATAAAGATGTCGCCTCAAACTTAGGAGGAAGGCATGCCGTATTCGAGTTCGATCAAACGAGGAA
>JAKLDO010000150.1 GCA_022703485.1 bacterium | reverse complement strand
TCCCCAGCCCATTTTTCCGGCATTCATCTTCTCCATCGTGCCGGCCCACTCGGGATCGGTGCCTGCATTTACATCGGCGCTGAGGAACCTGCTTTCCGCAAGAGAATTGATGAGCGTATTGTAATCACCTTTACCGTAAAGGTTTATCAGCTTGTTAACAGCTCTTTCAAGAATATTGGAATTCGCTCCGGCATTACCCTTGGACCCGATCTCCTCCTTGTCAAAGAACATCGCTATCCTGTTCTTCGGTGACTTTACCTGATCAAGTATCGCCTGAAGCGCAGTGTATGCACACACCCTGTCGTCCTGACCGTGACCGCCCACGAAACTCCTGTCAAATCCGACATCTCTGGACTTTCCGGCCGGAACAAGCTGAAGTTCAGCAGATATGAAATCCTCCTCCTTGAACCCGTACTTGCCGTAAAGGAAGGAAAGAACGGCCATCTTAAGCGCACCTTTATCATACTTGAACTTGTAGGGTATCGATCCTACAAGAATGTTCAGGTTCTCACCTTCAATGACAGTTTTCGCATTCTTCTGCATCTGGTCCTGTGCAAGATGGGGAAGCAGATCGTTTATCGTGAAAACAGGGTCTGCCGGGTCCTCACCGATGCAGACATCTATCTTTTTTCCATCTTCGGTCACAACCACGCCGTGAAGAGCGAGCGGCCTTGTAACCCATTGATATTTCTTGATACCTCCATAATAATGCGTCTTGAAGAAAGTCATATCCTCAGCATCATAGAGCGGACATCCCTTGAGATCTATTCTCGGAGTATCTATGTGAGATCCCACCATATTGAACCCGCCATTGAATGCTGTATCATTGATCTCAGCCAGGACACAAGCCACATTATCGAAATTGATGAATATCTTTCTGTCCTTTGATGTTGCGGACTCTATGTTCCTGTAACCTGCGGCGGATGCCTTCTCCCATATGTATTTAACGGCCTCTCTTTCCGTTTTGGCTTTGTCAAGGAACTGTTTGTAACCTTCACAGAAGTTCATGATCTTCTGAAGTTCACTGTTGTTTATATCCTCCCAGCCGGACTGTTTCGAGTAGACAAGCGATTTCTGATCGAACCCGTCATTTCCTTTCTTTCCTTTTCTGCCTGCAACCATTTGATTCCTCCAAGTCGTAGTTTGAATAATTGACCGTCACGGGATGATAGCAGATTTGCTTTTTTTATTGTACTTTTTTGTTTATTGTTTCAAATAGTTTGATATTTGGCACATTTTTGTATTATTTTTTTGACATACATTGAGTTATTTCTATAATTAATTTCAGCATTTTTGTTAATTTTTCCCCTGGAGGACCTGATGACCTACTTACCGCTGTCATACCTGCTTGGATCAAGGGCAAAGGTGGACATTCTGCGTATCCTTGTGAACAAACAGAACTACACCGGCAGAAAGATCGCCACTCTCAGCAGCACAAACCCCAATTCGAACAAGAAAGCACTCGATTTTCTCCTTGATACGGGTATTGTGGTAAGGGAGCACATCGGAAACGCATTCCATTACAGACTTAACGAGAACCATCTTCTTTTTGAACCTCTCATAAACCTGTTCAAAGAGGAAGAGAAGACCGTTAACAGGATCATAAAGATCGGAACCACCTTCATAGAGGAATATGCTCCCAAGACCCTTGCCGGATTTGTAACATACGTGAGGAACGATGTTGTTCTTACAGTGCTTGCACACTCTTTTCCGAAAGAGGAGATGAAAGACTACATTTCATCCAAAACAGGCGTCAAAGTCGTTGTCAAGGTCATTGATACTCTCAATCTTAATGAAAATGATACTGCTTCCTTCATTGATAAGGTCTACTTCTGGAACAACTACAAATCGATCGTGAAAATGATCAATTCCCGTGATGTAGTCAAGAATTTCTTTAATTTTTAAAGGAGGCTCAGATGAACAAGAAAAATATAAATGTCCTTATACTCGATGATGAGGACAACATCCTTTCAAGCCTTAAAAGAATACTTGAAAGCAACGGATACACAGTAGTTACAAAGAACAGGCCTGAAGAGGCTATAGACTATGTCAGGAACAATATAGTCCACATAGCGCTGGTCGATGTGCTGATGCCTAACATGGATGGAATTACAGTTCTGAACATAATCAAGGAGATCAGCGGTCTTACACAGGTTATAATGATGAGCGCCTACAGCACCATAGACAGGATAGTTTCAGCTCTTGAGAACGGGGCTAATGATTTCCTGATCAAACCTTTCGACAACATTGAACTGTTCGTCTCCATCGTTGAAGAATCTGAAAAGAAACTGCTCAGATGGCAGAAGATACTTTCTCAGACAGGGGCTATCTAAGTTGAGTACCACTCATCCTCATTCACGACTGACCCACCTTCCTCTTCAGGATGTCGATTTCCCGGCCTCTTTTGCGGCGGATTTCATATCTGAACTGATAAAAGCCACGGAAAAGGATGCTCAGGGAGTGGATACCTACCACAGCTGGAAGGTCTGTATCCTTTCAAACAGGATAGGAGAGATGCTCGGACTCGACAAAGGCTCTCTGAAAGAGCTCTTTTTCGCGTCACTTCTGCATGATGTCGGCGGAACGCGCATAAGCGGCCATGTCATTGAAAGCCTCGTCCAGATACCTGATATATACGGCCAGAAGAACGATTTTTTCATTTTTGCACATCCTCACAGGGGAGAGACCATACTGAAAGGGTTCTCAACATTCAGGAAAATAAGCGAAATAGTAAAACATCATCACGAATTCTTTGACGGAAGCGGCTTTCCTGCCGGACTTAAAGGCGCATCAATTCCCCTCCTTTCAAGGATAATCCGTCTTGCAGACACAGTAGACATACTGATGAACCTTCACAAGATCAAGGATTCCAACGAACTTCTCCTGTTCCTCAACCTGATATCCGGCGAGGAGTTCGACCCTTCGATATACAGTGTATTCGTATCCCTTGCAACCGATAACAAGGTTCTGGAACTTATCGGTGACAGAGAAAAGGTTGAAGCCGAGATGTCATCCCTGAAAAAGAAAATGGGGGACAGATATTATTTCTCTTCGCCTGATATCGTGAACAGATTCTTCAAAACCGTTGCCATGATAACAGATAATCTTACCTCCCCTGAAGATAATCACTCAATCAGGGTTTCAGAACTTTCAGTCCAGATAGCATATCTTCTGGGAGTAGAGGAAGAAGAGATCATGACCATAAGATGGGCGGCTTTCCTTCATGATATCGGCAAGCTTACAACCGACAGGACAGTGTATTCCAAAAAAGAAAAACTTACCGACGAGGAGTGGCTTTCCATCAGGACGCACTCCCTCAGAAGTTACGAAATAATTAACAGTGTCGCCGGAATGGATAGAATAGCTTACTACATTCTGCACCACCATGAAAATTATGACGGAACAGGATACCCTGAAAAGCTCAAGCTCAACATGATCCCTCTCGGATCAAGGATAATAAGGGTGGCTGACGCTTTTGACGCCATGACAACGAACAGGATATACCACAGAAAAAGAGACTGGCATATTGCTCTGAAAGAGCTCAAGAGATTCAGCGGAACCCAGTTCGATCCGGAGATCGTGGAAGTTTTCATCAACGACATTTCATAAAAAAAAGAGGGCGCTGTTAACGCCCTCCTTGCAAGATCATCGTCTGTCAGAACTATTCTGCGGACTCATTTTTGTCTTCAGCAGCTTTGAAAGCGGCGGCGAATGAACCGAGCTTTTCAGGGATCTTTTCTGATGCAGCTGCATCAGCGATCTCTTTCTGAGCTTCTTCATCTGTTACAGCCTTGACGCTGAGAGAAACTTTTCTGTCGGTGTCGGAGATCGATTTTATTATGACTTCCATTTTGTCACCGGGATTATATTCCTTCTTTTCATCTTCGAACTCAGTCCTGTGAACTAAACCTTCGATCGTGTCAAAAACTTTGACAAACACGCCGAATTCTGCAATTTTCACAACTTCAACTTCTATTTTTTCACCAATAGAATGCTGGTCTTTAAACATTTTCCACGGATCTTCAGAAAGCTGTTTTATTCCTAGTGAGAAACGCTGTTTTTCAGCATCGATGTTAAGAACCATCGCCTCAACCTCGTCACCTTTCTTATAATATTCGGAAGGATGTTTGAGTTTTCTGTCCCATGTTATGTCCGTAGTCCTTACAAGACCGTCTATGCCGTCCTCGACACCGACAAAAAGACCGAAGTCGGTAATATTGCGGATAACGCCTTTAACAACTGTGTTTACCGGATATTTCTCTCTAAGAAGTTCCCACGGGTTCGGCTCGATCTGTTTCATGCCCAGAGATATTCTTCTGTTCTCGACATCGATCTCAAGGATCTTGACTTCCACTTCGTCACCGATAGCTACCATCTTGCCGGGATGTTTAACTCTTCTGGTCCATGACATTTCCGATATGTGAATGAGACCTTCAACGCCTCTTTCAAGTTCAACAAAAGCGCCGTAATCTTCAAGTGATACGACATTGCCT
>JAKLDO010000015.1 GCA_022703485.1 bacterium | reverse complement strand
CCAAGCGGGGTTACATCCTTTATCTTGTTATTACCAAGCTGTGCTTCCCTGAGATTTTTTATGTTCTCTATACCTTCAAGCGATTCTATTTCATATCCTGAACAGTTGAAAAATAATATCCTGCCTAGATCTTTATACTGAATATCTTCTGTCTCCTTATCCAATTCGTCCCTCACACATTGTTCCAGACCGGCATCTGCAAATGTAACAACCTCATCGGGATCTGGTTCTCCGTTATCATCTTCAGGGATGCAGGATGTAAATATAAAAGCGGCTATTATGATCTGAATATACATAAGTTTTGACATTTCCTTTTCCTCTCTGAATTTCTTCTCTTAGCTATTTAACATGAAAATGTTTTAACGGTCAAGTTCCGGAGCGGTCGTGAACGATCTTTCCCGTTGACTTCACTTATATAAGGTAATAAAATAATAAATCTTTGGAAAATATGGTACTAAATCGCCGATCTGCTTTTTTATTTTTTAGGAGATAGCCATGAAGAGCGTTAGTTTTCTTTTCCTTGTCATTGCGCTGATGCTGAGCTTTGCGTCATGCGCCAATTCGACATCATCGAACACGAACGGTAAGGAAAACCCTTTCGAGGATGATGCCGACAGGATCATCAAGGTTGGGGCTTTATCGGTGAACGAGGCTAAAATGTTCGTTTCGCTTGATAACGGGTCATATTATCTCAACATTCCTGTCTCTCTTGAACCGGGCTCTCCGGACCTTTCCACAGCGGTTTCCATCAGGATCTTCGACCTTGAAGGAAATGAATCTGCAGATAAGGCCGTGTCACAGGACGAAATCATAACAAAAACGACAAAAGAACTGCGGATAAAACTCGGAAAGGATTATCTGCCGTCACTTGAAGAGTTTTCCAACCTCATAATGAACTACTCGATAGGCTGGAAAGGACTTGCGCTTGAAGGCAAACTTTCACTTTTCAGGATATCACCCAGAGTAAAGACGCAGGTACTCGGAAGCAGTCAGATACCCGACGGCGAGAAATCGGTCTACAGAATTTTCGTACAGGATGTCCTTTCCGGAGATCCCATCATGTCAGGCGACCCGATAATGCTAAAAGACCTTAAGATCGGCCTCTACAACGGAGAAGAGCTCGTAAGCGAATTCACAGGAAAGACTGACGAGTTCGGAATGGCTTCAGTCCCTGTCGAAATGGATGGCTCTTTCACAGGCTCGCTTAAAATGGTCGTCACTACTGAGACCTCTTACGGGACAAGGAGCGTTGAAAGCACCGTCGATGCGCAGAAGCTCAGAAAAATACTGCTCACAACCGACAAACCTTTATATCAGCCCGGGCAGACCATACACATAAGGTCCCTTTCACTCAAACTTCCCGGCAAGGAGCCGATGAGCGATGCCGATGTGGTTCTTGAAATAAAAGATCCGAAAGGGAACAAGGTCTATAAACAGAAAGGAAAAACCAGCGAATTCGGAGTGTTTGCAAGCGATTTCACTCTTGCAAATCTTGTAACTCTCGGCAAATACACCATTTCTGTAGTCGCTGACGGCGATGTGGCACAGGAAAAGACCGTGAATGTCGAAAAATATGTACTTCCCAAGTTCGGTATCGAATTCACAGCTGACAAAAGCTTCTATCTGCCCGGAGATACCGTGAACGGCAAAATAGATGCGAACTATTTCTACGGAAAACCCGTTAACGGAGGAGCTGTACACATCGAGATAAAGACATTCGATGTATCGGAGAACACTGTAGGGATCATTGATGCAACACTCGATAAGAACGGCAGATACTCGTTCTCGGCTAAACTTCCCGACTACTTCACCGGAAGCAGTCTCGATCAGGGCACAGCACTTGCAAAATTCGAGATAACAGTCACAGACACCGCAAAACATGCTCAATCAACAGTGAAGAACATTAAGATAGTTGAATCTCCGGTGATAATGACACTTGTTCCTGCGGCAGGCAAAATGCTTCCCGGAATTGAACAGGACATATACCTCATCCTTACCGATCCAAGCGGGAATGCACTTTCCGGCACAGTTGATATAACCGCATCTGAAAAAACGCAGACAGTTACAGTTGATGAAAGCGGCCTTGCACAGTTCAAAATGATACTTCCTGACAGCACACCGGTTGCCATGAAAATGACTTACGATGGAAAAACAGTTGAAAAAAGTATCACTTTTACCAAGGACGGTTCAGGCGAATTCATATTCCTTTCGACATCTTCACCTATCTACAAGATCGGCGAGACCATGACAATAGACCTTTTCACAGGTTACGACCCTTCTGTTCCCCAACCGCCGATGATGCCGGACAGAGCTTATCTTGACATTGTGCAGGACGGACAGATCAGACTGATGGAAACCGTTGAGTTCAAGGAAGGAAAAGGCTCTGTTGATATCGAAGTTGATGAGACCCTCGGCGGACCGCTTGAACTGCTTGCATACTATCTCACAGATGAAGGCAGTATAATCCGTTCGTCAAAGGCGGTATATGTCAGAAAGACCTCCAATCTCAATGTGAAGTTCTCGACAGACAAAGAACAGTACAAACCCGGAGATACAGCCAAAGCCGCATTCGAGATAAAGAACAAGGACGGAGCACCTGTGGTAGCGGCACTCGGAGTAGCGATTGTCGATGAAGCTGTTTTCCATGTGATGGATTTCAATCCCGGCATGGAGCAGACATATTTCAACATCGAGAATTCCGTGATGGAATCGACATACGCGATTTACGGGCTTAGCTACGATGATATCGTAACGGGCAGTGAAGATACGCAGACAGAAGAGACTGTTGAAAAAAAGACCGATGCATTCTTTGCAGGGAACGCTTCGACACTCGCTCACGGACTTGCAGCTGATGACTACTCAAAGCCTGAGAACATGTATAATTCAGCTTCTGTAAATGCCGCTACAGCCAAAGCTAACGCTGTTTTCCAGTCAATGATGGATGATTCAAACTATGACTGTACCGATATTAAGATCTCACAGAAAGACATCAATGAACTGCTTGCTAAACCTGAGAACACCGATCCTTGGGACAACATAATGTCAGGAACACCCGGAGAATCAAGCTATGACATGGCAAAAGTAAATGTTGTATCAGCCGGGCCTGATGAAGTTGCCGGCACCAAAGATGATATAAACATTCCAGTAAAAGTATGCGAAGCAAGCTGGATGGATGATGGTGAGGTCGCCGATGAGGGTAACGGGGCAGGCGATTCCGGAAACACAGGTGAACCGACAGAAGGCAAATCTGTAAAGGTCCGTGAATGGTTCCCTGAGACACTTTACTACAACCCCCAGCTTATAACTGACGAAAAAGGTGAAGCTGAAATAGAGCTCACAATGGCCGATTCAATAACGACCTGGCGTGTCACAGCTCTTGCCAACAGTACGGCTGGAGAGCTCGGAAGTTCTCTGGACAGCATTCTTGTTTTCCAGGATTTCTTCGTTGACATCGACTTCCCCGTAACTCTCACCCAGAACGATGAAGTGGCAGTACCGGTAGGAATATACAATTACCTTAGCGAGCCTCAGACAATCGATCTTGAAGCATCAGCAGAAGAATGGTTTGAAATGACAGGCGACCAGATCATATCGGTCACAGTGCCTGCAAATTCAGTATCTTCCGTATATTTCCCGATAAAGGTTAAAAAGATCGGGAAGCACACGCTGACAGTCTATGCGTACGGTTCAGAAATGGATGACGCTGTAAAAAGAAGCGTAACTGTCATCCCGGACGGAATAATGAAGGATTCATCGGTCAGTGAACTGCTCAACGGCAGTAAAAATCCGGAACTGACGATCCCGGCGAATGCTATCGCAGACAGTGCTGAACTTTTTGTGAAAATATACCCCGGAATAATGTCTCAGGCCATAGAAGGTCTGGATTCGATGTTCCAGATGCCGTACGGATGCTTTGAGCAGACATCATCTGCCACATATCCGAACATCCTCGTCCTTCAGTATATGATAGAGACAGAGACGATAACGCCTGAAATAGAGCTCAAAGCACGCGATTTCATATCTCAGGGATACCAGAGACTCCTTACATACGAAGTCACAGGCGGCGGATTCGAGTGGTTCGGCGATGAACCGGCTCACTTTGTATTGACCGCATACGGACTCCTTGAGTTCGTTGACATGAGCACTGTTCATGAGGTGGATCCGGATGTCATAACAAGAACAGCCGCATGGATGGCATCGAAACAGGAAGCTGACGGATCTTTTATACCCTCAAACGGTGGAATCGCAGAAGGCGCCATCAATAACTTCCAGGATTCAGCCCTCAGGACTACAGCCTATGGCGCATGGGCTCTCGGACGGGCTGAAAAAGAGGATTCCGCAAGAGACAAAGCTGTTAAATATCTTGAATCCAAGGCATCAGAGGCCGGTGACACATACACAATGGCAATGACAGCAATAGCTCTTGTCAAGAACGGAGGCAGTCCGACAGTTATCAACAGTCTGATAGACTCCATACTTGAACTTAAAATAGAGGATGAGAACGGAACCGCTTACTGGGAACAGACTGTAAAGACCGAAACATACAGCGAAGGCGGCAATGCAAACCTTGAAACAACGGCTCTTATCGGGCTTCTCCTGCTTGAAAAAGGCGGTTACAGCGATGTCGTAAGCCAGATACTGGCGTGGATAACCTCTCAGAAGGACTCTTTCGGCAACTGGTCCACCACACAGGGAACGATACTTGCACTTAGATTCATGATAGAGTCTCTGAACAACGGTACGACCGAAACTGATGCCACCGTAAAGATCAGTGCTAACGGATCACCCGAAACAACGGTTACCATCACACCGGAGGATTCAGATGTTCTGAGGCTGATCGATCTGAAAGAATATCTCATATACGGCGCGAACAGCATAAACATCCAGTTCACAGGGACCGGAAGCATGATGTATCAGGCCGTTGCAACATGGTACGAGCCGGGAACTGATGATACCTCCACAGGACCGCTCACCATTGAGGTCAGCTATGATAAGACCCAGCTGAATGTGAACGATACGGTCGGTGTTACAGTCAATGTTACAAATGTCACTGATGCCGGAGTGAGCGTCATCCTTGCAAGCATCGGCATAGCACCGGGATTCACTCTCATGACCGACAAGCTTGATGCGGCCGTTGAAGAAGGCACATATCTTCAGAAGTATGAGACCACACCGAGGCAGGTGATACTTTACATCAACCACATCGCAGGCAAAGCTACAGCGACATTCAATTTCGACCTTGTAGCCGATTACCCGATGGAAGCTTCGACCGGATCATCATCAGTAAATCCCTATTACAACCCTGACCAGAAGTTCAACGATCCTTCACAGAAAATATCTGTATCCGAATAGAACTCCGTAA
The DNA here is from genome assembly GCA_022703485.1 of bacterium. GTDB lineage: Bacteria > UBP6 > UBA1177 > UBA1177 > UBA1177 > JAKLDO01. The sequence continues at coordinate 41,710 of JAKLDO010000015.1, read as the reverse complement.
ATAAAGATCAGACATAAATTCATAAAGTTATATTATTGATCTTACTGTTCTTCTGAAGTTTTTGCGGAATTTGATGCTGAATATTATTTGATCAAAGGTCTGCGATTAGAACTTCTTGAAACCGCCTTTCCTTTCCGGGCGCTCTTCACGGGGACGAGCTTCGTTGACAGTGATTGTCCTGCCCTGAAGGTCTGTGCCGTTAAGTGCGTCGATAGCAGCTTTTGCTTCGCCGTCTTCCGGCATTTCAACAAAACCGAAACCCTTTGAACGGCCGGTTTCGCGGTCGGTTACGATCCTTGCGGATTCTACTGTTCCATAAGCCTCAAATGCAGCCTTAAGATCTTCTTCGCTCAGCCTGTAGCTGATGTTTCCAACGTAAATGTTCATTCTACTCTCTCTCAAAAAACTAACCATAATCCATACTACTGGAACCGTTTCCAGCAGATTAGGCAGAATATACGGGAATATTTCGAATATGTCAAAAAATATAATGTGTTACAAAATAAGGATAAGGGTGTCCGATTCGCAACACATTGATTTACCTGAACAATTTCAACACACAATCATTTATTATTTGACTCTTAAAAAAAAGCAGGTTAGAATCATTTTGTTGTTATTTGAGGCGCAGAGGGCCTATGAACCATTTTCTGCTGATGCTCATAATACCATTCCTGACCGTAATGATAGAAGGTCCGGAACTGTGTTTTGACAACGGCGGAGAAATGCACCTTTCCTGCTGCTGCAAAAGCGATGTCTCAATAAAAGGTGAGTGCTGTACGGGCGGCTGTTCAAAAGTTGAGATCACCGTTTCCAGCATGCTCACAAGAGTTGTTCAGCTAGATCCCGAGGATGCCGATAGCGGATCTGATGACAGTTTTGAGAAATTCATAAGCACATCCGTTTCAAAATGGAAATATGATCTCACATACAACCTTTTTTCTGACAGACTTTCCAGAAGCTCTCCAGGAATAGATCTAAAACTTTCGAAGACAATTCTCAGGTGCTGATCTAACGACAGCAGGTCATTTTTCGAATTAAACGGTTTAAGTTTTAAAGTTTTTTTAATTTAAGAATGGAGAATGTCATGAGAAAAATATTGATGATAACACTTGCGGCAATTTCAGCGGCTTTCATTTTCGGAACAGTTTACGCACAGGACAAGAAAGAGACCCCCAAGACCGAACATAAATGCAGTTGCGGCTGTATGGACGGAAAGGAATGTACTTGCAAGGACTGCAAATGCGACTGCGGATGCAAGGATGGCGGAAAATGCGACTGTAAAAAAGATGCAAAATCGGATTGCAGCTGTAAAAAAGATGAAAAAGCCGGTGCAGATGCCAAAGATGCCAAGTCAGATTGCGGATGTAAAGATGCAAAAACTTGCAAATGCGGATGCAAAGACGGCAAGGAGTGCACCTGCAAAGATCACAAAAAAGAGATGAAAGGCGGCGGCTGCCATTAATTTCAGGCTCTAATCACAACTTAATTCATTAACATTCCCTATCTAATATTTCTTTAATTTATTCACTTACCGACATCCGTTAAACTATAGCTGTACAATGTTTTCTTTTTATGAAACTAATGAAAAAGAGCTCACTTCTCACATTGACAGTTATGATACTGTGCATTTCGCTATCCATCACAGGGAGCGGGCAGGGAAATCAGAAAATACGGTCTTTCTCCAAAGCGAAGAAATTCCTGCACAATGTGATATTCAAAAGTCCTGAAATGAGAACTTTCTACTGCGGATGCATTTACGACAGCAAACTTAATATAGATCACGGAAGCTGCGGATACATTCCGGGAAAAGAGAAAAAGAGGGCCGGAAGGGTTGAATGGGAGCACATTGTACCGGCTTCAGCGCTTGGAGGAAACTCAAAGGAATGGCAAAACGGCTCACCTGACTGCGTTGACAGGTTGGGCAGACATTTCAAAGGAAGAAAATGCGCATCGAAGATGAACAGTGACTTTCAGCTTATGCAGGCTGACATGTACAACCTCGTACCATCGGTGGGAGAAATAAATGCTGTCAGGTCAGACCTCAGTTTCGGGGAAATACCCGGAGAAAAAAGGGAGTTCGGCATGTGCGATTTTGAGGTCGACGGTAAAGTTGCGGAACCTGCCGACCGCGTCAAAGGTGATATTGCAAGAATATATCAGTACATGGACCAGGCTTATCCCGGATACGGAATAATAAGTGAAAAGAACAGACTTATGTTCGAAAAATGGGCGGCGCTTGATCCTGCGGATGAAAAAGAGTGTCAAAGAGGGCTTGAAATTGAAAAGATACAGGGGAACGGGAACCCTGTACTGAAAAAGGCGTGTGCACAGCTTGTTCCCTGAACTCTTGCAATTAATAAATAAGTCGTTAAAATCCCTTTCATATTGCCTGCTAAGCAAAGGAGGTGTAAAATGGCAAAGCAATTGACCGAACTCACGGACATTCTTAAAAAAGAAGGCCTTACAGACACTTATTCCCAGTACTACAGGGAAGTGGAATACAACGGAAGGTGGAGACTGTTCGATGTTCTGGAGGACATGCTTCTTGCCTATTCTCTGATCAGCGGTGACAGGGAGATCGTGGTCGTCATCAATCCCGACTGCACAAAAGAGATCGAGAACCGAATAACTGTCGACAGGAACCTTTCCCCTGTAGGCACAAAATTCAAAGATATCGCCGGAAAGGCAAAAATGTACTATGTCGAGGAGATCGACGGAAGGAACTTCGTGACGGTCAAGGTGAAACCCAACACTTTCTCCATCCTGAAAGCCGTTTAGCATCTGTCCTTTAAATGACGCTGTACAAAAGAGTTCTTAAAAATTCATCGATATATATGGTCTCCAATATCATTCAGCGTTTTCTTGCGTTCCTGCTTCTTCCGCTTTACACAAGGTTCCTGACTCCCGGTGACTACGGTATCGTCGCGGTCGTTTCATCCCTTGTGATAACTCTTGAGATCCTTTTCATGTTCTCTCTGGGCGGAGCTGTGACCAAGTTCTATTTTGATCTGAGGGACGATCCGGCTGAGCTGAAAAAGTTCTACGGAACGGTGTTTTCATTCCTTTTCATGGTCTCAGTCATTCTTTCAGCGGTCTCACTTTTATGGGGCCCTGTTTTTCTGGCTCCGTTCCTTGATGAGATACCGTTCGATCCGTACATGGCTGTCGCGATAGGAGGACTTTTCTTCTTTCCGGTTTACGATCTATACCTGAATGTTCTCCAGACAGAGGAGAGGACCGTAGAATTTTCAATAGCCACGATAAGCTGTTTTGTACTGAAGACCATTCTTTCAATAATATTTGTCGTGGGTATGAAAAAAGGGGCTATCGGCCCCATCGCGGCTGAATCGATCTGCAATTTTCTTTTCTTTGCTGTCGCTTTCATCAGGATGAAGGACCGGATCACTTTCACTATCGACTGGAAACACCTGAAAACATCTCTCGCCTACTCTATTCCTCTGCTTCCGCATACCCTTGTCACTCAGATCAAGCACATCGCCGATAAACTTTTCCTCAATTCTATGATCGGAACTGCCGCGGCCGGTATTTACAACATCGGCTTCCAGATAGGCAATCTGACCGCAGTGATAGCAATGGCGATAAACCGGGCATATATCCCTGTTTTTATGGAATCGATGAAATCAAAAGAGGCTCAGTCGCTTGAAAAACTTAATAAGCTTGCGAGTTTCCTTGTTTTTTTCTACTGCACTTTCTCTTTTCTGCTGAGCATTTTCAGCAGAGAGCTTCTGATAGTTCTCACAACTGAAAAATATTATCAGGCGTATCTCATCGTCCCGTTCATTGCTTTCTCTTTCGCGGCGAGAGGAATATATTTTCTATTTGTGAACACTTTGTTCTTCTATGAGAAAAAGACCAAGCTTGTAGCTGTAATATCCATTTTCACCGCTTTACTGAACATAGCTCTGAACTATTCGTTCATTCAGATATTCTCGATAACAGGAGCGGCGGCGGCTACAATGACAAGTCAGATCGCGGCAACGATATTCACCGCTTACATCGCGCACAAATATTCAATGATATCGTGGGAATATGTAAAATATGCTGTCGTTTTTGCGCTCTCGATAACATTTGCAGTCCTTATCAACCGCGAAACCGTACTTGATCTCTTCCAGCTCCTGATAGTCAAATCGGTCGTTTCCGTCTGCTATTTCGCATTCTGCAGCTTCATATTCTGGAAAGAACCTTTCTACATCTTCAAAAACTGGAAAAGACTCGGCCTTTTCGGAAAATAAAACATCTCGAAGAATCGGCTTGTTACAAATCTGAATACCATGTCTGGCGTTAGTTTATCAGTATCTTTCAGGGCTTCGAGCTCTTGTTTTATAAGCTTTTAAGGTTTTTATTGATAGCAGTCCTTTCAAACATCATACCATCGATTTTTTCCTTCAATGTTTTCACTTTCCACCCTTCAACTCTGCACATTTGAGCATAAAACAGAATCTGCAACTATCTTGAAAATATGGCTGGCTGGAATTGAACTATTGACGGAAATTTTAGATTTATATCCCTATTTCTGCCGACCTGACCCCTGCTATGACCCCTGCTACGCTCAATACAACAATACCGGTCATTATGTTGCATAAGTCAAAATTTCTCTTTTTGAAAATGCGTATTATCAGAGAGTTGGGGGATTAATACAACACTGTAGATATTGTGTTGCATAAATATCTTTTTCTCCAATTCCACATGAGATCGCGGGAAACTGCAAAAAATCTATACAGTTGTAATTTGGCAAATTTTTCGATGAGAATTTGGCTCGTAACAATCAATCATTAAAAAACACTAAAGGATACATAAAAAGATGCGAGACAATCGCCAGGTTAATCACGAATATTATTGCCGCTTTCTTTCTTTTTGCGGCAATCTCATCAATAAAAAAACTTGCAATGAAAAATACTTCAAACATCAAGAACATTATAATCATACTCACCTTAAAATATCCATCATACATTGCCATTACTTCCATTCCTTCCTTGTTTGTTCTATAACCCATCATCCGTGGAAGGTGCTGAAACAGCATGGAGAGAATCATGTTTATTTCAAGAAGTGCAATGTATATCCAGAACAGATGCTTTTTCATTTTACACTCCTGTTTTAACGAAACTGCACAAAGAAAATCATCCACATAATTATTAAAATTAGACGAAATAAAAATAGTTCCACTACTTCTTTTCTTATCGACTTTATTTTCAAATCAAAAAAACTTGATATGAAAAAAATGATATAGACTAATACCATACATAAAAAACCAGCACATAACAAAAGAAATGGATACGATGGTATTTGATTATTCTTCTCTGGAAGTAACAATCCTAACAATACAACCAAATAACTAATTTCTGCAATTAAAATAAATTTGAAAAACAACTTGTTATCTTTAATTTTATCAGCTATTACTCCCATGGATCTACCTCTGGCTGTATAATTCCTCTCATTTGCCACATTTCATAAGTATTTGACCACAATACTCCGTTTTTCGGAGCAAATGGATTCCTAACCATAGGGGTCAGGGCGCAATAAATACATATATCTTTACAGTGTGAAATGATTTCATCTGATTTAAATTCATTCAGAGTTTTGGCATTTATTCTTTTCAATTATTTCAAGTCCTCCTGTTGTTTGCGTTGTAAGTATATTCCATTTCAGTGCCGTTTGGAAGATTTACATTAAGGAGGTTGCCGCCAGATTCTTAACTGCTTTTTCAAGTTGTCCGGCGGAAATGTCATGATCCCCCATTAATCTTGACTGGAACGGCATAATTATTAATCTATTGCAGTATATTTTTACCGGGTAGAGATGAAGGTTTTTGCGAACATCGGTGAATTCACCGTAAGAGCTTATGCCGACACATGGAAATTCCTTGTTTTTGTTAAGGAAATATTCAAGTGGATGTTCGTTCCGCCATACAGGTTCAATCAGATCGCGGACCACACTGAAAAGATCGGGATACAGTCGATAGTCATTGTCGCCCTTTCAACATTCACGACAGGCATGATAATAGGTCTCCAGCTCGTGAACATAATGAAACTTCTCGGCGCCCAGACCTTTGCAGGGGCAGGTGTCGCAATATCCATGAGCAGAGAGCTCGCCCCGGTAATAACCGCGATCGTGCTTATCGCAAAGAACGGTTCATCAATGACAGCCGAGATCGGGAGCATGAAAGTCACAGAACAGATAGATGCAATGGAGACAATGGCTGTTAGTCCGCTCAGATATCTCGTCGTTCCGAGGATATTCGCATCTCTCATCGCATTCCCCGCTCTCACAGCGCTTGCAAATGTCGTAGGAATATTCGGCGGATATGTTGCATCAGTCTATGTAATGCAGGTTAATGCCGTATTTTATTCAAAGACCATGTATTTCTGGGTCGATGCCGACGATATCGTGACAGGAATTCTCAAAGCGTTCGTTTTCGGATTTCTCGTGACCGCCGTATGTACCTACAACGGACTGAAAACAAGAGGCGGAGCAAAAGGGGTCGGAGAGTTCACCACAAGAGCGGTCGTGATATCAACGGTCGGAATACTGATAGCGGATTACATAATGACATATATTTTCATAACCTTCTTCGGACTGTGAAATGGCAGAGATAATTGTAAAAGTTGAAGATCTCGTCAAATCGTTCAGGGATGTCAAAGTCCTTACCGGCGTAAATCTTGATATCGAGGAAGGAAAGATCACAACCATAATCGGAAAGAGCGGAACAGGAAAAAGCGTACTGCTCAAAAACATCATAGGAATAATGAAACCCGACAGCGGAAAAATATTTTTCAAGGACAAAGAGATAACCTCATTGACAGGGCATGAACTTCTCGAAATAAGGAAGAACATCGGATATCTTTTCCAGGATGCCGCACTGTTCGATTTCATGTCGGTCGAAGAGAACATCGAATTCCCGCTCGTTGAACAGCTTTGCATAAAAGACAGGAAAAAGCTCAAAGAACGGGTCGAAGAGCTCCTTGAACTGATCGAACTGCCCGGTATAGGAAAAAAATATCCGTCAGAACTTTCCGGCGGCATGAGAAAAAGGGTCGGACTTGCAAGAGCCATCGCCGTTGAGCCGAAAATAGTTCTTTTTGATGAACCCACCACCGGACTCGACCCTATTCTTGCTGAAAATATAGATGAGCTTATAATGAAGGTCAACAGGGAGCTGAACATGACATGCATAGTGATCAGCCACGACATAGCATCGACTTTCAGAAGAGCTGATAAAATAGCTTTTCTGTATGAAGGCGCAATGCAGTTCACGGGAAAACCCGATGAAGCTTTAAGATCAGAGCATACAGTTCTGAAGAAGTTCATCTCAAATTCATTCAGACCTCTTGAAACGGAGCAGTAAATGACGATCTATGTAAAAATCGGAATATTCCTGACGATATGCACTGTACTTGTCGGTGTTTACATTTATAAAGCATCTGATTTCTTTGAAGGGGGAGAGACGAGGGTCCTTTATGCGCTTGCCGATGATGCAATGGGACTTTTAAATGATTCCGACATTCTGACAGCGGGAGTCGTCGTAGGAAAACTTTCAAAAATAGAGCTCGAAAAAGGAAAGGCCAAATTAACACTTAAGATATCAACAGAAGTAGATGTTTTCGAGAACGCAAAGATAGAAAAAGTGATGGAAAGCATGCTCGGCACGAATGTCCTTGTGCTCACGCCGGGAGACGAATCAGCCAGGAAACTCAATGAATTCGATTATATAAAGAATGTGAACACAAAGACCGGAATGTCAGAGGCAATGGATAAAGCCACAGTGATGATGGAAAAAGCAGCGGAAATGATGAGCATCGTAACAGGCGAGACAAATCAGGAAAAGCTCAACAAGATGATCGACATACTTTCAAGGACTACAGAAAACACATCCCAGACCTTTGAAGGCTCGATGAAACTCCTGTTCGAAACCCTGAAAAACATGTCCGAGATAACTCACAAACTTAATGTAAGAAGTGAATCCGAAATGGATAAATTCTCAAAAATACTTGAGAACACCCTTAATCTCACCGATAAAATGAACCAGATGATGAAAGACAAGGATGATGAAGTCTCAGAATCACTGACAGCGCTCAGAGACAGCCTGAAACTGATCTCCGAAGAACTCAAGGCATCAAGAGGCGCAATGGAGAACCTCAGGAATATTTCAGACGATGTCAACAAGATAACGGACAAGGTCGCCAACGGTGAAGGCAATGTAGGAAAAATACTCAATGACGACAAACTTTATAACGACCTCACCAAGATCAGCGGAAAACTTTCCGATTATGCCGACTCGGTCCTCGGAATGCAGGTCCATGTCGATGCACATTCCGATTACATGGTGTTCGATAACGCTTTCAAGACCTATTTTGACATAACGCTCCAGCCCAGACCCGACCGTTTCTACCTGTTCGGAGTTGTCGATGATCCCAGAGGCAGGGTGACAGAGACATCAACGACCTATGAGTTAGGCATCAATGACGGAACTGAACAGAATAATTATATCATTACTGAAAAGAAAACCAAAAAAGACACAGAACTTAAATTCAACCTCCAGATAGGAAGAAATTTCGGACCTCTGACCCTGCGCGGCGGAATATTCCAGAATAAAGTAGGCCTTGCAATGGACTACAATCCATGGAAATTCCTGTCTTTTTCTGCAGAGATATTCGATTTTGGCGGTGATTACCCGGAACTTCGCGTAAAAGGTCTTGCACGACCTCTTGTATGGACCATAGAACCGCTCAGCTGGATATATCTCACCGTCGGCGGAGAGAATCTGATAAACGATGAAAGAGACCTTTTCTTCGGGTTCGGGCTCAGATTTACGGATAACGACCTGAAGAGCATCATATCATCCATACCTACACCTTAAAAAGGAGAAGCTATGCTTAACTGGCTTTCCGGCGGAGTGGTCAACCTCAACACATATTCAGCGCCCGTGATCTTTGCAGTTGCAATAACGCTCTGGGTCATCGTGCTGAGAAGATACATAAACATCCGTGAGAATTACAGACTGCTCATAAAAGTCGCCGCATATTCTTTTACAGGCTCCGTGATCTCGCCTCTTATTATTTTTACAATTTCCGGAGAACTTATTCCATTCATTAAGAAACTGTTCGGCATTCTTGAAAAGATAACAAACATGAATGTGTTCCTCAATGTTCTCGGAATGGTATTCAAGGGTTTTTCAATTACCGGCGGCTTGACCGTGCTTGCAATAGTGCTGATATTCTTCATAAAAGACTCAAAGAAAGTGATGTTCGGAATTCTTTATCCTTTCCCTCTGTTCGCCGCTGTTACAAGGGTGAACTGCTTTATGGAGGGATGCTGCTTCGGAAAGCTTTATGACGGAAAATTCGCTCTTACATACCCTCCTGCGAGCCATGCATCGAAATACCACTATGCAAAGTACGGTCTTGTTTCGAGGTTCGTTGAATCGCTTCCCGTCTACCCTTCACAGATCATACTTGTAATATCAATGCTCTCTCTTTTCCTTGTGCTTCTTGTCATGAACATTTTCAAAATTGGCAGAAACATCATCATCGGCACAATGCTTGCCGGTTACGGACTGATAAATTTCATCATCGAGTTCCACAGAGAGGAACCTCTTGTATTCGGAACCCCGTTCACCATAGGACAGTACATGGAAGTGACACTTATAATGCTCGGCGTGTATGTCATGGTAAAGGTCAGGGAGATCTGACATGAAAAAAATACTGCTGATAGTTTGGATCATCTCTATTGCGGGATTTGCGGGATATAAAGTTTACGAGCACTTTGAAAGACAGAAAGCTATCGAAAGAGGCCGGGCTGCGCAAAAAGATGAAACAGCAGGCAATATCACAACGCCTGAGGAAAGCGAGAAACCGGTAAACACAGTCATTCCTTCAACAGACAAATTCTTTCCCAAGAAAAAGGTCTACACCAATGAGGACATCAGGAAACTGAATGAAAAAAAGAAGAAAAAAGGGGTGATAACCAACGAGGAAATGAAGAAATATCACAGAAATTAGATCAGCAGTCCATCTTCCTGCAATTCCCGTTTACAAGCCTTGAATGATTTGCAATACCTTCTTCAAGCCCCTGAGAAGCGGCGCATCTATACCATTTCATAGCTGTTCCGATATCTTTTTCAATACCATAACCGTATTCGTAGCACATCCCGAGAGCATTTTCACCTTCTGCAAGTCCACGGGAAGCGGCAAGAAAGAACCATTTGAAAGCTTCTTCCCCGTTTTCATTCACACCCAGACCAGCCGCATAGGCAGTGCCCAGTGCGAACTGAGCTTCTGCAAAGCCCTGATCCGCAGAAAGTTTAAACCATTTGAATGCATTTTTATTATTTTTTATAACGCCGGTGCCTCCTGCGTAACAGTCTCCAAGAACACACTGTGCCGCAGCAAGTCCGCTGACAGCGGCCTGTTTAAAATACTTTACAGCCCTTTTCCGGTCTCTTTCAACGCCTGCACCTTCAAAATAGCACAAGCCCGCAAGAAAAAGAGCTTCAGGCATTCCATCTTCCGCTCCGGCAAGCCAGTCATTGAATCTTTCCCTGCGCACCTTTGCAATGAAACTGTCACCGTCAGATGCTGACATCTCTGCGACAAACTCTTTTTTTATTAATGACTTAGAATAAGAACGCACCTGGACCGCTCCGCAGTAATATGCTGCAACTTAACACTTAAAAATGCCGGAGTCAAATTTTGTAGGCTATAGTCAACTTTTCTTGGAAAGGAATGCCGGTTTGAAAATTATACAGATAGATGGAAGCAGTATTATCGAACCTATGAGACATGTACCTATGCTGAGTATTATCAGAGCACCGAAAAACCTTATGGGAAGAAATGAACTGAACATCAGCACTACAAAACCCACCATTACGCTGACTGCATTATATACAATGCCTCTGCCGGCTGTAAAAAGTGTATGTTCCACGGCTTTCTGCGGGTCATCGTGCTTCTGCATCTCTATCCTGTATCTCCACAGAAAGTGTATGGTGTAATCCACTCCGACACCGATCACGATAGATGATATCAGAGCTGTAGCTATGTCAAGTGTGACACCTGTAAATCCCATTAGACCGAACATGAGGGCAAGAGATACCATAAGCGGAAATGCTGCAATAATACCTGCCGTCAGTGACTTGAAAAGCATCATCACAAGAATACAGACAATGACAAGAGAAAGAAGTAGCGACACAACCTGTCCCTCTATGACCTTTTCGATAAGGTCCTTGAAAATGACACCCGAACCAGTTATGCCTGTAAAAACAGGCTCATCTTTTATAAGCAGTTCCGTTTCCTCCACAACTCTCTTGATGGTCTCGCTGCTTTCGCTGTTGATCTGGGCTATTATCTGAGCCTGTGTAAAATCTTCGTTCACAAGTTTTCTAAGCTCTTCCGGGTCTCCCATTTCACTGTATTTTCCAAGAAAGAAATCAACCGCACTTTTCGTGTCAGGGACCTTTCCAAAGCCTGCCTCATCACTTTTGTAGGCGCCTTTTGTTATCAGCTTCACCAGTTTAGCTATTGAAAGAGTGTTGCCGACATGCGGGTTCGAAGCTATTTTCTGTTCGACTTCGTCTATTTTTTTAAGTACCGCAGGATCTTTTATGTCACCTTTGATATTAACGCTTATGACCTGTGAACCGCCGAACTTCGTGTTAATAAGACTGGAGGATTCTCTTACCGGATGACCTTCGGGATAATAACCCGCCAGATTTGAATCCACTATTATTTCCGGAACACCGAACAGCATCAGAAGAGACACAACAATATTAATTATAATGAGCTTCCCGGGGTGTTTTGATACAAAAACAGCAAGTTTTTTGAGCATTTTCTCGGTAAATGCTCTTTTCTCCTCTTTGTCAGGCATTACCTGAGGAACTTTCATCATTGAAAGAACTGCCGGAATGAAAAAAATGCTGGCAACAAGTGCAAAGAATATCCCTATCGACGAAAGTATGCCAAGCTGCGCCGCCGGAACGACTGTATGAGTAAGAAGGCACATCATACCTGCTATCGTGGTCACTCCTGTCAGAAGAACAGGAAAAAAAAGCTCTCTGAACACATCGATGGAAAGCTCTCTTGAACTTTTTCCCCCTTTTGCGACCATATTGTCAAGCTGATACCTGCTGATAATGTGTATCCCATAGCCGTTTGCGACGGCAATTAGCACGACAGGGAGAATAATGGTGACAGTGGTCATTTTCCATCCTAAAAGAGGAACAAGACCCATTGAAACCACAATGGACATTATCACCACAGTGAAAGGAAGCATAACACCCCTGATCTGTTTAAGACTCAGCATCAGGGTAATAAGCATTATCAGGATCCCGATAGGCATAAAAACCATCATGTCTTTAGGCACATCATTGGAAATATGCTGTTTTATTACAGGCATCCCTCCGAGTGTCACCTTGCCCGGACCCTTGACGCTGTTCACGACAGCTCTCACTTTTTCAGTTATTTCAAGACCGTGTCCGTCATTTTTCATTCTTACAAGTACCGCCGAAGCTGTAAAATCCTTTGAAACCAGCGTGCCCATTACCATGTCATTGCCTTTGAGCATGTTTCTGAGCTCTTCCCTCGCCTTCAACTCAGCCTGAGAACCTTCAACGGGTTTTTCATCTTCAAAAGGGTCCGTTTCTGTCATAGGAATTGAATTTATATGCTCCACTCCTTCAATTTTCTTTAACTCATCAGCTATTTTATTAATATGTTCAAGAATCGAAGGTTTCAGAACATCATCAGATTCAACAACGACAAAAATTATCTCCATCCCCCCGAACCTCTTTTCCAGCTCTTTAAGATGGATACCCATCTCAGGAGGAAGCATGTTCTCGACATCAGGATCCACGGCCGTATCTTTTAAAGGAATGGCCAGAGAAAGTGTTATGAAAACAAAAAATATTATTACCGCCCATCTGTATTTAATAACTAATTCTGACATTCTCTGCATAAATACCTCAATAGAGATGTTCACCGAACAAAAATTGGACTACTTTAATCACCCTGAGGTTACTTTTTCAAGATTTTTGTGAAAAATAAAAGAAATTAAAACTACTCTTCAGTTCCAGATTCCTGACATTCCTTAGGCTCTTCCGGTTCTGTTCCAGGACAGCACCAGTAGTATCCTTTATCTGTGGGACTCTTCTTATATTTGTTAAAAACAACTTCAACAACTCCTGCAGCGGCATATCCCGGGTAATAACAATCGGAGACTGCCGGGTCAAGATGGCATCTTGATGTGGCTATATACTTCTGCCATGAAGTATCTCCCCCGTAACAGTTTGTCATTGCAGCATCCTGACCTGTGAAACAGCCATTGACAACCGGTTCTTCAAAAGCGCACATCACTTTTATGGTCTCCCATTCAGCACATATCGCCGGCTTTTCAGCTGTATCCGGGAAACCTCCTTCCGGCTCATAATATGTTGAACCCATCTGAATAGATTCGCCAAACCATGGGACCAGATTAAAATTAAGCTGGTTTGTTTCTATTTCTGTGCCGTCAGTTATTTCTCCAATTATCTTCATTTTTATTATCAGCGGAAAAGCAACCCAGTCAATATCACCCACATGGGCAAGAAGGTCTCTTGCCTGCTCCTCAGAAAATATGTCTACTGCGCCGACATTCTGACCACCTTCAGGCGTTGCGACAACACCATGGACCTCTATTCGCTTTCCATCCCACAGAGAAGCATCTAATCCCGCATCAGGATGGAATTCATATTTAACTTCCGCCCATTTAACATAATACATATTGGTTTCTGCACTTGAAATAGGTGCATCCTTTGACCCAGTATCACTAACAATTGAGGATGATATATAGTTTGTAATCTGGAAAGGAAGAATATACCTGTCAGTAAAAGCCAGATCGATATCACCCGATGTGTAGTATTTGTCACCTCCGGCTTTTAGAGCACATTGATCCTGAATCGAAATGGGCACGAACTTGTCAAGTACGACCCTGTTATGCTGCTCTACGCATGCACCCAGCAACATTGCAACAGCAATCAGAGTAAGAATGAAAATCTTTCTCATCTTAATTCCTCCAAATCCTTCAATATGTCATTCAAATTCCTGTTTATAACTCCGGCACAACCCGAATCCTTCAGGTATACCATTGAAATCTCCTCTAAATTCCTTTTTTTGTCCAATGCAATAAATTTCAACCATTTACTATCTTTCACATAAAGCAGAAGGTCATGTTCTATACCGTGAAGTTTCAGCATCTTCTCGAGCTCTTCATAAGGAAAAGATCTGTACCCGAGATACGCCGAATATTTCTGCATCAGAACCATTCCGGCAGCAATAGCGAGTCCGTGAGGAGCTCCGCTGTACCTTTCGATAGCATGCCCGAAAGTATGCCCCCAGTTAAGAACCATCCTTTTACCTGAAGTATCTGTAACATCAGATCGTATTATCTCATACTTTTCCATTATCGCAAGAGATATACACTCCTCATTAAGAAGATCCTCACCCGACAGCACCTTTTCCAGCAGTCTGCCATTGTTCAGGAGCGCAACCTTGATCATTTCAGCTTTTCCCGATCTTATCATCTTCATATCAAGAGAATCAAAGAACTCTTTAACTATGATAACCTTTGAGGCCGGGTAATAACTTCCAATAAGATTCTTGGCTACAAAATTTACAGCTGTCTTCCCGCCGATAGCACTGTCCACAGCAGACAATAGTGTTGTAGGAACAAGAACAAGCTCCATTCCTCTATTGTAGACTGATGCAACAAATGCTCCAAAATCTGTTGTAGCACCACCACCTATGACAGCAAGCACGGTTTTCCTACCGGCTTTGCATTCAATCAGCCATTCGAAACAGCTTTCGGCTTTTGAAAGATGCTTATCCTTCTCTCCGGAAAAATAATACACCCGTTCACATGGTAGATCCTGAAATTTTGTTTTCAGTGAACTGTCTATTAAAAAACAGATGTCAACCCCATCAACATCTCTCCACAGATCAGATATCCTTTTTAGAAAAATGACCTCTGTCCGGTATTTAACCGAAAATGACAGTTTCACCTCAAAACCTCTGCTTTATCTCTGTTTTCAATGAACACATCCCTCTACCGGGACAAAAAACAAACATCACTCCGCTTCGTTCTTTATCAACGGGATTGTTGATTTCACTTTATTCATTATCCTGGGAGTGAGGAATATCAGCAACTCACTTCTTTCAACTTTACTTTCTTCTGACTTAAACAGCCATCCTAGTATCGGAATTGCTGAAAGCAGAGGAACACCTCTCTTTGTAATTGAAGTCTTGTTTGTATAAACTCCGCCGATGACAACAGTGTCGCCACTTTTTACAAGTATTTCCGTCTTGGCCTCTTTTTTGATTATTGAAGGCTCCCCAAGGTAATTTGCATTCGACCAGTCAGGTTCGCTCTTGTTGATCTCAAGACTGAGAAGAATCGATCCGTCAGCAGTAATATGCGGTGTCGTTTTAAGAACAAGAGTGGCATCTATATATTTTGTAGTTACATCGCCCCCTGTACCTCTTGTAGTGATGGGTATGCTTACTCCCTGCTGAATCATCGCTTCAGTATTATCAAGTGTCGCAACCTTAGGTGAACTTACTATTTTTATTTTACCTTCAGACTCCATTACATTAAGCGTAAGATTAAGATCATTTATCATTCCTACGCTTCCGAAAGAAAATCCCAAGGCCCCGGTTCTATCAGCAGGCCCAGGCACTGAAACGCTGCCGCCCACACCCATATTATACGGAAAAACCACACCTGTTGGATGACCGTTGGCATCAGTATAAGTATGGTTCGTACCCCATTCTATACCGAGACCAAGTGCGGCTGTTGAAGTTGCTTCAACAATCCTTGCTTCAATAAGTACCTGCGGAGTCTGTGTATCAAGATACTCAACAAGCTGTTCAGCTTTGTCAAGTGTTTCTTCAACATCTTTAATAATGAGAACATTAGTTCTGGCATCGACGCTTACAGTTCCTCTATCCGTTAAAAGCTCTTTCAACTGTTTGGATAGATCATCAGCCATTGCATAGTTAACAGGAATAAGTCTAACTTTTACAGGTTCAAGTTTTTTCTGGGCGGTCTTCTTAGCAAGTTCCTCTTCCTTTTCTCTCTGCATTGTTCTAACGGTTGCAACTCTTATTATGTTGCCGAACCTTTCTTTACCCAGCGATTTACTTTTCAATATTACATCAAGCGCTTCATCCCACGGAATATCAACAAGTCTTACAGTGACAGTACCTTTAACATCATCGCCAGCGATAATGTTGAGCTTACTTATATCAGCCATAAGTCTAAGTATATCAAGAATATCAACTTCCTTAAAATCAAGATTTATCTTCTTGCCTGTATACTGAACAACCTCTTCGTCCATCTTCACGGCACCGACTTTATCCATAGACTCGCCATCCTGTCCCACAGCTGTCTGAGGAACACGGACGATCTGAGCTTCACTGTATCCTGCAACCGCCTGAGCAGGTTCATTTTTCTTATTCTTGAAAACAAATTCACTGCCGGTTGTAGATTCATCAAAAGAAATATCAAAATTCTCACTCTTCATTCTTGCAAGAACTCTAACATTCCCTTTTTCATTATAAATGGCTATTTCTGTTACCGGACCATTCAAAGAAGAGGCATCAACAACCTGTTCCTTCTCTTTGGCGATAAATGCATCCTTTATGACTATATCAATTTTCTTTCCTTCAACTGTTTTGTTTATTTTAAGGGGCTTGCTTGATTTGATCTTGAGTATCTCCGGGTCTTCTCCGATAAAAGCTAGTCCGGTTATTTCAGTCTTTTCAACCTGCGGAACGGTCTCTTCAGTCTTTATCTCATCTTTTTCTTCGATCTTCACATCTGTTTTAGTAATTTTATTAGCAGACACTGAAGAAAAAGAAGCAAATTCGTTTCTTCCCTCGACACTGAAAAGATATCCTTTATCCTTTAAAATTGTAAAATACTGAGGAATGTCCTTTTCAATTACAACTCTGAACCCGGAAGGATGATTAGCACTTCTCAGTCCGGGGGCACTTTTTATCGAACCTTTTATTCCTATGAAGTCAAAAACCAGTCTGTCCGGGCCTTTAAGGGAAAAGAACCTTATTCCTTCCGGTTCATTAGAGAAAGAGAACCTGATCGAACCCGGACTTTTTTCCATTGCCACATGACCTTCACTCAAAGTCTTCTGCTCACCGAGACTGACCAGCTTCTCCAGTTCTCCCACTTTTACCGTTCCTGAACCTTTACTGTCTATCTCCACAACAGAATTTCTTCCATTGAGCTGCATAGAGAATAAAGTTGCGGATTTTCCTTTTACAGTTCCATTTTGAACCTTTACATCCTGAATATCAGCGGTTGTATCACCAAGTCCGATGATCTCAAGCGCATTTTCATCCACTTTGAAAAAGGTTTTTGCAAAAGATTCCGATACCACTGTTCTCCTGCCGTCAATTTCGAGAGATAAAGAAGCGTTCTTGTTTCCTGCAAAAGCAGAGATCGTTATCGCTGAAACGATCAGCATAAGAACGAAAGATAACCTGAGACTCTTCATTTCAAGCTCCGTCCTGTATTAGTTACTCAATTTGTCATTATTTTCATTTTCAGCAGGATCTTTTCCTGCATCATTTTTCTTAGTTTTTCCTTCATCGGGAAGGGGCTGATCTTCAACAGGTGCCGCCGACTCCTGAAGGATGGTCTTTATCGGAAGTTCAAGATAAAGTTTATTAAGTATCTTTCTTCCTAGAGGATCTTTATATGTTTCAATTATTTCAATCTTATCAGGCAGTATTCTGCTGATTTTCCCCCAGTTTTTGCCTATAAAACTTCCACCTTTTACAATATAACTCTTTCCATCAGGAGCCACGATGACAACTCTCGGTTCTGTTACACCCCATATTATCGCTGTAAGCCTGAGATCAGTTACATCGAATTTCTGAAGCTCACTTACTATTTCTTTGTCCTTGTTCAGACTTGCGACATCTCCGAAATAACTTCTGAAAGGATCTTTTTTACCTACCGCGGAATAACGATAGTTTGACTTTCTCTGTGCCAGATCTGAAAGTTCGATGTCCTTTCTGTTTTTAACCTCACTTGACTTAGTTTTGCTAACCCTGTCATACTCAGCTTTGTAATCAAACGGTTCTATCTGATATTCGTTTGAGCATGAAATCCCAAAAAGAGCCGTAAAAAAAGCTGAAAACAGCCATACAAAATTATTATTTCGCATTGGCACCTCCAAGCTCAGCCTGTGTAAGGAAACGGTATGTCGTAGCCCTGAAGGAAATGTCAAGACCTGTTTTGTTAGGCTGGAATCCGCTAAATGCGCTCACAACAGAGCCCTTACTCTTTTTCTGCTGTTCATTATTTTTCTGAGTATCGGCTTTCATAACAAGGTCACTCACATTTACGATTCTCGCAAGTTTATTAACACTGTCAAAAAAACCGAGCACTTCATGAAAACTTCCTCTCACTTTTATTGATACAGGAACTTCAGCATAGAACTCAAGCCTCCTCTCGGCAAGTGGTTCAAAGTAATATACTTCAAGTCCGTATTTTTCAGCTTCATCAGAGAGTTTTTTCAGCAAAGCAGGGATCTCTTTTTTATCAGGAAGCATACTTATTGCAACCTTGAGGTCTCGGTCAAGACCTTCGACTTCTTCCATGAACTGTCCCCTGTCACGAACAAGAACCACCATTTTGGAAAATTCAGCCTTTTTGGATGTGAATTCGGTAAACAGAGATTCCATAGTATCCATATGAGGCATATAAACAGTAATGTAATAGGCAAGAACTATAAGGAGAAGAATTGCAAATAATCCCCCATACTTATATGCAGCTTTAAGCTTGCCGATGTTTATCAAAAGGACTCTCATATTTAAACTCCCTATTGTTGTTTATTCTGTCCACCTGCTTCAACAGGTGCGGCAGGAGCAGGAGCAGGCTGATCCTGTCTTCCGGCAAGATGAACGGTGGTATCAATACCGAAAGAAAGCATAGGTACTCCATCAACCACCTTATCTTTAGCAACTTTCTTTAAATTTATATTTGAGAAGAAAAGTGAATTTTCAAGCTGTTTCATAAAGTTCGCAACTTCCTGATTCTCAAGTGTCTTTCCACTCATATCAATTCTGTCACCTCTTAATGAAAGGTCCTCTATCCATATCTTGTTTGAGGGAAGTTTGAGAGAAAGCTCATCAAGAACCCTGACAGGACCGATGTTCTGCTCCTGAAGTTTAACGATCATGTCCATCTTTTCCTGCAATTTTGCCTTCTTTTCTTTTAAGTTCTGGATCTCGCCCATAATGGATTTAAGATTGGCAATCTCTTTGTCTGCCTCTTCAATTCTAAGTCTGCTTTCCTGCTCTCTTTCAGCCAGAACAGAACTGTTCAAAATAATAAGCACAACAACGACCGCAAGCGAACTGAGGGCTATTATTATATACCCTTTAGCCTCATTAATGAGCTTGTCGTCCTTTACCGGCAGTAAGTTAATCTTTATCATGCTTCGTCTACCCTCCGAAGTGCCAATCCTAAACTAACAGAAGCAATATGACTGAAATCCTCCACCTCCTCTCTTGAAAGAACCTGTCCCGGAACAATTATCTCTTTGAAAGGATTAAGTTTTTCTACAGGTATATCAAGGCTTGAGCTGAGGGTTTGCGTAAAAGTATGACTTCTGGTCGTTCCGCCTGTTATAAAAACTTTCTTCACACCATCTTCGGGGTTTGTATTAGTGTAGTAATCAAAAACCCTAGACACATCTGCCACCATGTTTTTAGCTACATCAGCGACAACTTCCTCGACCTGATTGGGAAGTATTGAGTCTCCTGTGGTATGAGAACCGGCTTTTAGACTTTCAGCCTGTTGAAAACTGACTTTAAGCCTTCTAGTAATCTCTTCAGTTATATAATTTCCTCCGGTAAGGACATCTCTGAAAAATCTCACACTCCCGTTAGAAATTATTACAACATTTATTTTTGACGCACCTATATTCAGTATAGCGACAGTTGTGTCCTTCTCTTCCGGATAATTCACTTCAAAAATATTTGCTATAGCTGTAGCATCGATCTCTACCGACATGGGCTTAACACCTGCATCCGAAACAACCTGAATGAAATCACCTACGAGATCTTTTCTTGCAGCTATAAGAATAACTCTGTCCCTTCCATCCTCAACAATATCGGTCTTGAGACCGTCAAAAAATATCTCTTTTATATCATGAGGAATATGTGTTTCAGCCTCAACTTTCAGAGCATTATAAAACTCTTCTGCACCGACTTTCGGCACATTGATGGTTCTATTGATTATCCCGTGACCGGCGATACCGATGGAACAGTATTTGTCCTTTAATCTCTCCCTTGCCAGAAGGGTCTTTATCGCGTCGTTCATTTCGTAAGTATTCATTATACTTCCGTCGACAACGGTGTTCAATGGAATGGGGATGAACCCGAACTTCTTGAGATAGTACTTTCCGCGCTTTTTCTGGATCCTCGCCGCTTTAATGAGGTAAGATCCTAGGTCAAGGCCTAATAGCTGTTTGTTGCCAAAAAACATCGTTTGCCTCCCGGGTCATTCTTCATCGTCTGAAAAGACTTTGTTTTTTTCTTCAAGCGAAAGTCCCAGAGCAAGAAGGATCTTCCTTTTCGTTTCCATTCTGCTCTCACCGTTCTTTTCTATCCTGTCAATGGTCAGAACAGAAACCCCCGCTTTTCTGGCAAGCTCGGACTTGCTCATCAGAAGCTTCTCTCTCATTTTTTTTAAATTGTTACCAGGCATCGATCTTCCCCCGAAAAACCAAAAAAAATATCAATGTTCCAACCTTGACGATATCAAAAAATTAACCAAAATCAAGTTTTTTTGGCAAAAAAGATATATCATTATCATATAACTATGCAAAATTTTGCTCTAACTTCGCACCTTTTAGTCCTTATTCCTATCAATTGTTACACCAATTTGCCTTAACTTATGCTCTATTGCCTCATAACCTCTATCTATCTGTCTGATATTGTATATCCTGCTAGTCCCTTTTGCGCATATTGCCGCCATGAGAACTGCCATCCCCGCCCTGATATCAGGAGAATCGAGTTTTGAACCGTGAAGATCGGACGGACCGGACACGACCACCCGATGCGGATCGCAAAGGATTATCTGGGCGCCCATTCCGACAAGTCTGTCGGTAAAGAAAAGTCTGCTTTCGAACATTTTCTCGAAGAAAAGTACCGTTCCTCTGGCTTTTGTCGAAGCGACTATGGCTATAGACATGAGATCGGACGGGAACGACGGCCAGGGACCGTCATCTATTTTAGGGATCGCGTTATTCAGCTCTTTCACCACGACAAGCTCATCATGTGCAGGCACAAAAAGGTCAGACCCTCTCTTTTCTGTCGATATTCCGATCTTTTTGAAAGTATTCAGCACCGATCTCATGTCGCAGTCACCCGCTTCTTTTATCAGAAGTTCTCCGCCTGTCATGGCGGCAAGGGCGATGAAACTTCCAGCTTCAATGTAATCAGGTCCGATCCTGTGATCACATCCGCCAAGTGAACTGACACCTTCTATCATTAATATATTGGTCCCTATTCCCGATATCTTCGCACCCATTTTGTTAAGGAAATGGCAAAGACCCTGCACATGCGGTTCTGTGGCGGCATTTCTTATCGTTGAAGTTCCCTTCGCCATGACAGCGGCCATTATGATGTTCTCTGTCGCGGTGACGCTCGCCTCGTCAAGGAACACATCCGCTCCGGTCAGCCCGTCCGCCTTTATGACATATCCTTCATTATGGAATGAACACTTCGCTCCGAGCTGTTCAAGCCCTATGAAATGTGTGTCGAGCCTTCTTCTGCCGATGACATCTCCTCCCGGCGGAGGAAGTATGACTGAACCCTTCCTCGCAATCAGCGATCCCGCGAAAAGTATGGATGTTCTCACCATTTTGCAAAGTTCGCTGTCAAGCGGCTTGTCAAATATAACTGAGGAATCCATCTCGACTTCGTTCTTTGATATCCTTGTGACCTTCGATCCCATATCCTCTGCGATCTGGATCATCACTCTGACATCGAGAATGTCCGGCACATTGCTGATCCTTACCTTTCCGTTTGAAAGAAGCGCCGCCGCTATCACAGGAAGAGCTTCGTTCTTATTGCCGGACGGGACCACTTCACCTTTGACTACATCACCGCCTTTGATCTCAAAATATTCCATTTTATCCTCTTACTGAGTATATATGGTGCAAAAATACACAGGCGGTAATTTACCTGAAAACGCTTTTTTTTCCAATTTTTTAAGTAAAAATTTGCAATTTGACAATTTGCGAATATAAAGGTTCCGTCTAACGGGCCTATAGCTCAGTTGGTAGAGCCCCCGGCTCATAACCGGATGGTCAGAGGTTCGAATCCTCTTGGGCCCACCACCTTGTTTTGTGGAGGGTAGACTTGCTGTTTATTTACAACATAAATGAAAATAAAGTGAAAAGCACTTGTGTAAAAGCAAGTGCTTTTTTTTTGCCCCTAATTTTTAACATCCGATGGAGGCTCTCTTGCTCGAAGAATTGAAAAAACTTAAAGACCTTCAGCTGCTTGATTCTGAAGCTTTCAGACTTGAAGAGGAACTTGAATCGCTTCCCGAAAAGAATGAGGCCCTTCAGCAGAAGATATCTGAAATGCAAAGCAGGCTTTCAGAGTTGCGGAACGCCATTTCGATACAGGTCGAGGAAAAACAGAAAAGAGAGGAGATCCTGCACAAAGGTGAAGACAAGCTTAAAGTTATAACCGGAAAGCAGTCTGCAATAAGGAACAAAGAGGAATACAATGCTCTTCTGCGTGAAATAGACAATATAAAAAGGTTCAACCGCGACCTCAGTGACGAGATCGCCGAGATCGATAAAGAGATCGAGTTCAAGAACAATGAACTTAAGCTGATCGAAGAAGAGACCGAAAGCAAGATAAACGAGTTCGGTAAGATGATAAAGGATAACGAAAAAAGGATGACTGAACTCGACACGAACCTTGAGAAAATGATAACGAAAAGGGATAAGCTTGCTGAGAACATCAGACCGGCAATATACCGTAAGTACCAGAGAATACTTGAAAGTTCACCTAACGGAAAGGCTATTGCACTTGCCGAGGACAAGGTGTGCACAGGCTGCAACATGACACTTCCTCCGGAACTTTTCAATATGGTTCTCAGGGCGACAAGGATCGAGGTCTGCCCGAACTGCCAGTGCATACTCGTCCCTTCACAGAAATCTGAAAAACCGGCACAGCCGCAATAAACTGAACACATAAGTTCCTTAATAGATTGAGAAAAAGCAGCACTTCCAGTCGCTGATCCCGTATCAGAGGAAAGTCCGGACTCTACAGGGCGGAAGGCTGGCTAACGGCCAGGAGCAGTGATGCTACGGAAAGTGCAACAGAGAAGAGACTACCCGGCGTGACCGGGAAAAGGTGAAACGGCGGGGTAAGAGCCCACCGGGAGCGTGGCGACACGGTCCGCATGGCAAACCCCCTTCAGAGCAAGGTCTAATAGAGATGCGTTCCGCTGCGGCGGATAAGGGCGGCCCGTCCAAAGCATCCGGGTTGACCGCTTGAGGCCTCAGGTAACTGTGGTCCCAGATGAATGACTGGATTGAACAGAATCCGGCTTATGTGCTGCTTTTTCTGAATTTATTCAGGATGATGACGATCATTAAAATGAAAAGATCTTTATTTCTGTCTTTTCTTTTCCTGCTATCTTTTATTATCGAGGCTGGGCAGAAACTCCCTTTCGCTTTTGATGTGAACCTTGCCGAAAAGCCGTCTGATGTTCAGGACCAGATAAATAAGACTTCCGCCGGACTTCCCGACCTTCCTCTTAACGATCTTAAAGGTGAAATGCTTGAAGGTCCGGTAACTGTGTGGCTGTGGCATGAAATGGCGGAACTTCTTGAGCGTGTTGACACCTCAGGTCCGGGAAACCTTGAATGGCCTGCGGAAACTGAGATATGCAAGGCTCATGCGGCATTCTATATTCCTGAATTCATTCCTGAAAATGCGACTCCCGAATGTCTGGATGCAGGCAGCGGCATAGTGAACGCCCTTTCAAATCTTCAGGCGTGTTTGAGTGTTTCCGAGCCTGAGTGGTTCATTTTTTCATATCCGCCTGCTGTGGTGAACAATGAAAATACTGACAGCGTGCCTGACCTCATCGGTGTTGCGGGTAGCGCTCTTTACAACTTTCCACCTCTTCCTGAAGGTATAATTGACAGTTCTTTCGTGCTTCCTCTGCGTAATATCCTCAGAAAGCTCAGATACGATGAGCTTTCGGGCGGTATTGCTTCCACCCTTGCTTCATACAACGGCGCTGTTTCAGCTATCAATGACAATATATCCTGTTTCAATACGGCTGAAGCGCTTGAGCTTTCTGAAAAGATCTCAGAACTGATCAGTGAACTTGAAAATGCAAAAGCTATGATAGATAAGTTAAAAACAGATGGTGAAGAGGCTTATCAGAAGGAGATACTGCGGCTCGGCGCTTTCTCAAGGGCGAGGAACGATCTTGAATTCCATTCGGTGACCCGTGCGGAACGGGAATTTCTGGCGTTCTGGATAGGCGGTGTCTACTGGAGGATGAGGGGCGGCGGAATGATAAAGTTCGATGGCACTCAGGAAGCGAGGATCTACGGGCTTCAGCGGCCTTTTGCGGTGCTTGGGAAATTTGCAGGCGGCGATGACGGTGCCGATCCTGCGAACAGTTTATATCTTGCGGTCTTCAACGGCTGGGGCGACTATATGGACATGGGTTCGACTCCTGACGGCGAGGATAAATACTTCGATCTTGCCGGTATGACGAACAGGGGAAAGGAACAGGTCGCGGGCGCTGTGCCTCTTCTTGGCAACAAATCTTATGATACTACCGCTCTTTTTGCGGGCGGGCTTGAAATGGGACCATGCTACTATTTCGCATATGACAGGCTTATCGACTTCACATGGGCACCCTCGATGGACCTTCCGTACGGCGGATTCATTGACGGAGCGACATCAATTGGCGAATTCTGCTCAGGAGCCTCGATAGCACTCGGATTTGTGAGGACGCTCCTTAACGGCTGGGCGACAGGCGAACCTCCGACCTGCATCATAGACTGCAACGGAAAGAACTGCGGAGACGACGGATGCGGCTGGACCTGCGGAACCTGCAATGAAGGCTTCGAATGCTCAGAAACAGGCATCTGCACAGAAATTATCGAACCCGAACCCGATGAAGATTCCGCCGCACCTGACGAAGAAGAACCACAGATCGACAACGACCCCGACACAACTGAACCCGACGAATACACCACACCCGACCCCGACATCACAACAGATGATACCAACGACCCCGACACCACCGATGAAGACAGCATCCCTCCCGCAAATTCAGAAAAAGGATGCGGATGTGCTGTGGTTGGGGGGTAGACTCAGATATACTATTTTATGGTTTCGCATTTTTCAACATCATAAATTTTTCCCAACAAAAGTTTATTTCTATAATATTTCTGAATATTTAACATTCTATGATTTACGAAATATCAATCTACCGAACATTTTGCAGACAAAAATAACATATAAGTTATAAACTTGACTTTTATAAAAAATGCGTTATATATAATCCATGTTTGATTTTGGAGAAAGAATAGATTGGTTTTAGAGATTGAGTTTTTTGAGACAAAAAACGGCAACAGTCCGGTTGAAAAATATATAGAATCGTTGGAAAATGAACAAATGGAGAATATTCTTTCGCAGATCGAACAATTATCAATCCTCGGGATAAAAGGCATACCCCCGAAGATGATAAAGTCTGTGAAAGGAATTCGTTATTTGAGGATAAGCGACAAAAAGGGAATACACAGGTTATTTTTTACAGTGGAAAAAGGAAAAATATTGCTTCTGCTTCATGCTTTCGGGAAAAAAGAACAGAAACTTAAGAACGCA
Organism: bacterium; assembly: GCA_022703485.1. Lineage (GTDB taxonomy): Bacteria > UBP6 > UBA1177 > UBA1177 > UBA1177 > JAKLDO01. The sequence continues at coordinate 15,761 of JAKLDO010000015.1, read as the reverse complement.
GATATTGATCTGGCAGCGGCAAGGTTAAAAGAATGGAGGTTGCGTCATGGGAAAATTTAATGATTTTGTTGAAAGAATGAAAAAAGAAAAGGATGGATTCGCTGAAGTATGGGAATCAAACCGTCCGAGAAGAGATTTTATAAACCACATTGCAAAAATAAGATTGGAAAAGGGAATGACTCAGAATGAACTTGCTGAAAAGGTCGGACTTCATCAGTCAGCAATTGCCCGTTTCGAATCAGGAGAATCCAATCCTGCATTAAAAACAATCCTTAAAATAGTAGGCGCACTGGATCAGAAGTTGACGACACAGTCAACATTCATTGAAATTACAGATTACCAACCTGCCTTTGTCTATAATCCAAAATCAGAAAGCATATCAATTCAAGAACCAGCTTTGTGGTTAAATATGAACAAAAAAGAAACTGAATGTAATAATCTTACATGTATGGGGTAATCATGAAAATAAGTCCTTTTAAAATAAAAGCTCACAGATTAAAAAATGTTGAGTTTGCTCTGAATGTAAACTTCGAACCCGGGAGCAAGGTTGATTTTAGAATCAGCATAGATAAACAAATCGAAAAACATGCTGACAAACCAATGGCTGAAGTCTCGATAGTTGTTTCTATTTTTAAAGACATGCCGGAAGCTCCTTTTATGTGCAGAATAACATATCAGGGACTTTTTTCATGGGAAGAGGGAATACCTTCAGAGAATGTTGAGCCGTATTTGAAATGCAATGCTGCGGCTCTACTTTATTCTTATGTCAGACCACTGGTTACGCAACTTACAGCGATGTCAAATATTACACCGCTCACACTTCCCTTTATGAATTTTACTGATGAAAAAGAGGAGGAATGATGCATAGAAGCTCGTTATTAAAAGAGAGCTGACCTCTATCAAAGAGGTCAGCAACAACACAAATGATATTGTGTATCGTGGTGAATCGCAATATCATAAAAAAAAATAAAAGTAAATATTAACAATTAAATGGAGACTAGTATGTCTAAAGGAAAAAATCAATGGGTTTCTCCGGCAAATGGAAAGTGGAAACATCAGGGAGAAGGAAACACAAAGGCTACAGGTATATACAATACGCAGAACGAAGCTATCAGAGCAGCAAGGGAAGCGGCCATCAAAAATGGATCTGAATTAATAGTTCAGAACAAACACGGTCAGATTCGTGAAAAAAACAGCCACGGCAATGATCCGAAAAACATTAAAGGATAGGAGGATAATTATGGCAACAAAAGTAAAAAATCTTAATGGTACATCAGATAATGATTGTCCAAAATGTGGAACATGGCTGAAGCATTGGGAAAAGTTATCCGGCAAAACGGCTGACGAGTGTGCTTGTTGTTCACAGAAAGCAACAGTCGGTGCACATGTGCAGAAAGCAGAGAGCGATAATAATAAATGGTATATTGTTCCACTTTGCAAAAAATGTAATGGAAAATCAAGCACAGAAGAATTCAATGTTTATGAAGTTCTTGCCAGTGCTGTTAAATGTTAGTAGGAGGAAAAATGTCTAGGTGCACTAAAACAAGCGGACTTGAAATTCATCACAAGCGCCGTGATGGTGGCAATGGAATCGATAATGCTGAAGTTCTCTGTCAAAATTGTCATGCAGCAACCTCAACATATGGTTTGGAAGGAAAGAGTCCTCCCGAGTTCAGTCCTCATATAAAAGAATTGGCACTTTATTTAGCTGGAAATCAGTGTCAATGCAAGAGAACCGGTGGATGCCATTAACCTGTCATTTTGAAAAGTAAAATTTCTAAACAAGAACCTCATTCAGTCAACTAATTCGTGTAAATGTTTTTTCTCTATGATCCCTTCCTGTTAGCGATTCCGAATGGGATATGAACCATTGGGACACTATCTATTTTCCCTAAATGAAGGGTCTGGTCATCAAAATAAATATGCGGTTTCATTACTTCAAGTATCCGTTTTTTCTCGATTCCTCCGAGGAAAAATGCTTCATTGACATCGATATTCCAGCTTTTCAGGGTAGTTACCATTCTTTCATGTGAAGGGGCATTTCTTGCTGTTATGATTGCTGTTTTGAGTTTTATTTTGTAGTCAGGGTCTTTTTCTCTTCTTTCTTTTTCGAGTTTCTGGAATATGGATATTTTTCTGATCAAGTCACCCAAAGGTCCGGGATTATGCGGTGTCGCCACTTTCAATGTCTCCTGTCTGTGGAATTCACCAAGATCTCTTGTTTCTTTATAAACTTTTTCCGCTTCGTCATCTGCAATGACTCCGTCAAAGTCAAAAGCTATTCTGAGTTCATCGTCATCATCATTGTCTTCAACTGCTGTGTTCAGTACTTTTCCTGCCGGATACCCGGCTTCGATAGCTTTTTCAACATCTTCACCATTAGCTGAAAGAAACAAAGAAGCATTAAAAGCATTGATATACTGAAACGGCGACTCCCCTGAGAAAAAAGCAGCTCTTGTGATATTCAATTTATAATGCTGTATTGAATGGAATACCCTGAGTCCAGTTTCAGGACTGTTTCTTGACAAAAGAACAACTTCAAAAGGAAACTGCTCAGGAAAGTGGCTGTTTAAATTAAGAAATCTTCTGATAAACGGGAATGCAACTCCTTTTCCGAGAACATTATCAACATTTATTTCCTGATATTTTTTGTATTCAGAAGCGCCTTTTTCTCGAAACACCTTGTCAGATTCACTCAAATCAAAAAGTGCGCTTGAAGCAACCGCAATAACCAGTTTATCTTCAATCGGATATGGCATGAAAAACCTCACAAATATTTTTAATTAATAAACATGAATAATAAATGGCACTAATATCTTATTCTTCATATTCTTCCGACCATTTTTCCTCATCATAACTGAGCGTTTGTTCAAGGTAATCTCTAAAACTATATAAAGCATCCTCAATTACTTTTTTTGATTTCAACGATCCATCCTTATTTCTTTTATAACCTTTTAAATCAATTCTCTTATATTTGCTCTTAAACAATATGCCTTTCTCTTCATTATTAAATGACAGTATTATCTTATCACCTATTTCATCACTCTTATAATTGAAGAATACTTCATCTTCCTTGGCATTCTCAATTATTTTCTCTACTTCCGGCAATAATTTTATAATTGATTTAGATAATTTTTGTGCCAATTCAAGCTTGCCTTTATTTTTCAGAAATGACTTAAAAATTTCAACTTCTCTGATACCTTCATGCAAACCATTAACATTATCAATAAAATCAGCAGCATCACCATGGCGAGATCCATTATAAAAAGGATAATTCCCATCCAAACGAGACAGAGCTTCGACAGCAAAATCTCGAGGATTTGTAATTTTCATAATTTTGTTAGCTTCCCATATTGTTTCTTCTACATCTAAAAAACTATAGGAAAGATGTTTCTTCGCCTCATTAAATAAATCTTTCAATACTCCATAATTTTTTGAAACTATATAATCATCAAATTCAAGATCTATATCAGACAATTCAATATTGTATGGCGAGACATTTGAAATGTGTAAACCATTTATGTTTTTAGATATGCTGGGGCTATAATCAGAATATAAAATAGAAGATTTTACTGATTCTATCGTTGATTTATCAACATTATTTTCTTTGAGGAGCATTTCCACAAAATAAATCAATCTATCTCTTTGAATAATTACACTCTCCTTAGTTTCGGTACTTGAATTCCAATATGTACTGAAAAAGTTATCAATGAGCTGAACTAATCTGTCATTGCCAATAATCTTAATTTGTTTGTCCAAATTATTTTTCCGCAAAGTATTAATCACAGACTCCTGTGCTCCGCTCACTATTTTTCCAGTTGTCATTACCCAGACTTCATTAATAAACACTTGTCGCATGTTATAAAGATCTTCATAAGGACAATCCAATGCTTGTTGAACTTGATGTACAATTGTCATTAATCCAGAATCTAATGCTACATTGCCTGAAAAATCTCCAGTTTTGGCTACAATAGATAAAAATCTTTGTTCGTTAAGTTTATCATATTCAAAACAGACGATATCTTTTCCTTTTTCACTTGTTCCATGATATTCAATTGGAGCAATATACCCCATTTTGCTTAGCAACGGAATAATTAAATCCCGTCGAAATTCTTTTTCATTTAAATTTTTTAATATTTCTTTCTTTTCATTTGTATTCATTTAATTTTTATCCTTTTAATGATCCCTTTTTGATTCACAAATTGCTGTAACAATACGATTTTCCCATTGTCCAGTCAAAATTTTCCTTCACCCTTTTGACATTATTCCTGAAAACCGTTAGATTCTGTTTTGTTTATGGAAATTGGGGTAATCATGAAATACATTGCTCTTCTGCGCGGGATAAATGTGGGGACTTCGGTGCGTGTGGAGATGAAGAGGCTGAGGTCACTTTTTGAATCGCAGGGTTTTGCTGATGTGGAGACTTATATCAACTCGGGGAATGTGATCTTTGAATCGGATATGCCGAAGAAGTCCGCTCTTTCGATGATTCAGGCGGCGATTGAGAACGAGTTCGGGGCTGATATTCCTGTCATTGTGAAAAGTCAGAAGGAGATGAAAGAGATAGCTTCTGCGATCCCGGATGAATGGCGCAATGACACGGAGCAGAAAACCGATGTCGCATATCTTTTTGATAAGATCGACTCACCTGAAATCATCGGAAAACTGCCTGTAAAAAGGGAATTTATCGACATCAGATATGTGAAAGGAGCGATATTCTGGAATGTTTCAAGAGAGAACTATAACAGAAGTCACCTGAATAAAATAATCGGACACGAACTATACCATCTCATGACCGTCCGCAATGTGAACACCGCAAGATTCCTCGCAGGAACGGGGAAGAACCTCAACGGAAATAATTTAATAAAAAAAATGCGAATTTTAAATTCTAAACAATAATAGCAAAACGACACTGACCTTGATCAAATCATTGAAACAGCTAATTTGACAATCATCTTAAACTTGATAAAAATAAATAGAATCGTTGAAAGCGGGGAATGATGGAAAAACACGAAATTGAATCTGCCAAAGGGCAGTTCCTGGTATATCAGGCTGAGGATGGAAAGTTAAAGCTTGATGTGCGCTTTGAGGATGAATCAGTATGGTTGACTCAGCAGCTGATGGCAGATTTGTTTCAAACTACAAAGCAGAACATAAGTCTTCATATTCAGAACATTTACGAAGAAGGTGAGCTTTTTCCAGAAGCAACTGTCAAGAAATACTTGACAGTTCGATCAGAGGGAAATCGTGAAGTAAAACGGCTACTTGATTATTACAATCTGGACATGATAATTTCAGTAGGTTATCGTGTAAAAAGCCATGTTGCGACCCGTTTTCGTATCTGGGCAACCCAAAAGTTGACCGAATTTATTAAAAAAGGATTCTTACTGGATGATGAACGACTCAAAAACCCGGATCTTCCTTTCGACTATTTTGAAGAACTCGAAAGACGGATTCAGGATATACGGACATCCGAACGAAGATTTTATCAGAAAATTACCGATATTTATGCAACCAGCATCGATTATGACCCGACTCTGGATATGAGCATTGAATTTTTTAAAACTGTTCAGAATAAGATGCATTGGGCTATTACCGGACAGACCGCTGCTGAAATTATTCATTCCCGGGCAGATGCAAAGAAACCCAACATGGGACTTACTAATTACCGGGGATCAAAAGTCCGCAAACAGGATGTGATAATTGCAAAAAATTATATGAATGAAAAAGAACTTGCCGAATTGAATAACCTTGTGGAGCAATATTTGATTTTTGCACAAGGTCAGGCAATGCGGCGCATACCGATGTATATGAGTGACTGGATTAAAAAACTGGATGCTTTTCTAAATATAAATGAAAGGAAAATTCTGGATCATGCAGGTAAAATTTCTCATGAATTAGCAAAACAACTGGCTGAAAGTGAATATGAAAAATATCATTTAAAACAGTTGCAAACTTTCAGCAAAGAGCTCAACGACTTCGACAAAGCTGTAAAACAAATTGAAACTTCCAAAAAAGAAATAAAGAAATAAGCTGGAAGCGGCTGAGGTCGCTTTTTGAGTCGCTTGGTATCAGAATTTTATTTCCTGCTTTTTCTCACTTACAAGTTTCTGTGCGAACTCCACAAACTCTTCAATGGCAAAAACTCTGCTTTCTCCGTCCAGCTTTCTAACAGACAAAGTGCTGTTCCCTATCTCTTTATCTCCGATCACAACCATGAGCGGAACAAGCATTTTCTGAGCTTCACTGATCCTTTTGCTTACACTGAATGACCGTTTATCAACAGAGACTCTTATTGATGCCGGTTTAAGTCTGTTCAGAACCTCGTTTGCATAGTTTTCATACTTTTCACTGACTGGAATTATTATCACCTGCTCAGGTGAAAACCAGAACGGAAGCCTGCCCTGATACTGCTCAAGAAGAAATGCTATAGTCCTTTCATAACAGCCTATGCTCGACCTGTGTATAATAAGCGGAGTTTTCTCTTCACCATTTTCATCAATATAAGACAATCCGAAACGCTCCGCCAGAGCGAAATCAAGCTGCAAAGTAATAACAGTATCCTCTTTTCCGAAAACATTTTTCATCTGGAAATCCACTTTCGGACCGTAAAATGCAGCTTCCCCCCTCTTTTCAGTAAATTTCAGCCCGCTTTTCTCAAGAAGAATCCTCAGCCTTTCTTCAGACTCTTTCCAAGCCGGAGGATTATCAATGTATTTACTCAGATTTTCAGGATCGTGGAGAGAAAGCCTGTACCACACATTTTCAAGTCCGATAGCACCTGCAATGTAATTTATCAGATCAAGCGCTTCGAAAAAAACAGCTTCGACCTGATCCGGCCTGCATATTATATGCCCGTCTGAAAGAGTGAACTGCCGCATTCTTGCAAGCCCGTGCATCGCTCCGCTCGCTTCTTTTCTGAAAAGTGAAGCAGTTTCCGAATACCTCACAGGAAGATCACGGTAACTGTGCTTTTCACTTTTGTAAAGCATGAACTGGAACGGACAGCTCATAGGCCTTAACGCAAGTTCCTCTTCATCATCTTTAAACGAGAACATCCCGTCACGGTAAAGTTCCCAGTGACCGGAAATTCTGTAAAGATCGCTTTTCGCCATTACCGGAGTTTCAACTGCCTGATAACCTCTTTTCTCCTCTTCATCCTCAACAAACCGTTTCAGGATCTGCTTCAGCTTTGCGCCTTTGGGAGTAAGCAGCGGCAGACCTGCGCCGACCTCGGGAGACTGAATAAAATAACCGAGCTTTTTACCGAGAAAACCATGGTCTTTTTTCTCAGGAACATTGTTCTTTTCCATAATAACCTCCTTTTTTGCTTTCCCCGTTTCTGTAAAAATAGAAAAATACAGCGGAAGAAAGCCTGTTTAAGTTAAAAATTTAAATAAAACCGGCTGTAAGTAATTAATTTGAGACTACTTTGCCGTAGCCGTAGTCGTGGTCGTAGATGTCGTGAATGTAGTTGAAGTCACACTTATCATAGAAATGTTTAAAACCTGATCGTCTGGCCGTCCTTTCTGCGGCAGACTGCTGATAAACTGCTGTTTTTTCATGACATTCTCTATCAAAAGTTAACAAAGACATTTGAATTATAGATAAAATGTATCATGCGTCAACCCTAATTTAAAATTAAAACTGTGCAGCCATCAAAATCATCTTCATCATTTTTTTTATCTTCTTCATTTTCATCGACATAATTTAATTCCGGAACTTCATCCGGAGAATAGTCCAGATCGGAATACATATCCCATTTCAGATCATTAAAATCCGATTCTGAAATATCAACCCTCTTTCCAGTTCTGACACATTCCACATCATGTTCAGGTACTTCTATTTCAAAAAAGTTATTTTCCGTGCCGACAACACCATAATATTGACAATCCGAAAACTCATCCACAGGCCATGAATCATCAGTATCAAAATCCAATATAAGGTAGGTATATTTTCCGGCAGGAGCACATGTATCAATATTATTGATGAATTGATCCTTGTCCGTTAGCATCAGCACATTGAATCCTGAGATCTTGTCTGCACGGAGAACTTTGGATAGTGATCTTTCCCGCATATCCATGGAAGTTGCCTTGCAGCCATAGCAGTCGGAATAATCGATATATTTCAACTCGACTTTATCCGGTACACCTTCAATCAGCTTTGCGTAGAAACGGTCAGACCAGCATACATCGGAGTAAAGATTAAAAAAACATATTAAAAACATAAAAAGGACTGCATTTCGAAATTTCATCATACGCCCCCCTTCAAAATCAACAATTCTTCAATTCCTAAAAAACCCGTGAACCCGTTCTTTTATCTGCGGGTTCAAATTCAAAATAATTTCAATCAATTATTTTAAACTTTACAGCTTAATTTTGAAGCATATAGAAACATTCTAATTTGAATCATTCTGTTTTTACAAGCCGGAAACCGATACCTTCAGACTGTTTATTAGGATCGTAACTCGTCCGGTATGCACAGCGGCAGACATACGATTCTGTATAATAACTGCAACCCCGTATGATCCGGCGGGTTCCGATCCGTGCGCCTACCGGATCAATTGCAGGATATTCGATACTGCCTTCCGGATAGTATTTATCAGACCAATCAATTGTCCACTCCCTTACATTCCCTGTTATATCATAAAGACCGAAACCGTTCGGAAGCTTCTGCCCTACAGGGTGTGAACCGCAAAAAACAGCACCATCATACCAGTCACTGCATGGATAGCCGCCCTCGTACTCAATGCCTGAATTCCCTCCATACCATGCAATAGCATCCAGATTAGTATCCAGAGGCGACCGGTCTGTATAAAGCATATCACCATAATAAAAGACTGTGTCCGTACCGGCCCTTGCCGAATATTCCCATTCACTTTCTGTCGGGAAACGGTATCCTCTGCATTTCTGGGGTTTTACCAGAAGATTTTCTTTTATATTACAAACTGCCTTACTACCGCTTCCGCTACACTCGAAACAAAGCTCCAATCCATCTGCCTCCGATCTCGCATTTGCATATAAGGCCGCTTCATTCCAGGTCACCCATTCTACCGGGCAGTCGCCGCCGCAATTCCGGTGGAAGCTCGGATTATAGCCCATAAGAGCTTCAAAATCCTCCTGTCTGACCTCATGTTTATCCATATAAAATCCTTTCGTCAGTACAACATAATGAAGCGTTTCATCAATATATCTCATCGACTCATCTTCAGGCGAACCCATCCAGAAACCTCCTGCCGGGATAAGCACCATACTCTCAGGAGCCTCGAATATATAATCATCGTCAGGTACTTCATCAAGGATCTCGTCAGGTGTTTCATAAACGGTATGATCGGAATACTCAACGGATTCATCAATTTCTTCATCAACAGAAATATCCTGCGTCTCTTCAGCAATTTCATCTGCTGTTTCATCAGGAAACAATACCGGCATTTCATCCGTAATTTCAAATTCAACATGGTCAAAATCGCCTAATACTGTTTCTGTTCCGGGTATAATAGATGAATCATGGATACAGGCAGAAAAAAAGATCGCCGTAAAAACAAAAAGCAAGATGTCTTTCATGTTTCACCTGTTTTTCTCAAAAGTTATCCGGTAACGATCCTATTAATACAAATTTAGTAAGAAAAATATCTTCCCAGTCATTCACAGCATTTTCTGCCAAAGGGCCTTCTGTTCTGCCAGTGACATATATGCTCCCCTCATCGTTTACTGCAATTCCTAAACCCGCATTGGCATAATCGGTTCCCCACTGCTCATTCCACTCTATATTTCCGTCTTCATCCCATTTTGTAATAAAAACATCCATGTATTTTTCATTAACAAATCCTTCAAATTCACCACCCACACTTCCAGTAACGAAAATTTTGTCACCGGCATCAATTTCCATATCTGTCAAATAGCTGTTATATCCTTTTCCCCATTGCTTTGTCCATTCATATTCGCCATCCGGGCTGAATCTCGTTAAAAACATCTGATCTTCAGGCAAAACCTCAACATTTTCACCGATTGCACCTTCAGTATTGCCAGAGATAAATATGTTTCCTGATCCGCTGACAGCAACAGAAATTCCGAAATCGATCTCGCTTGAACCCCATTGTCTTGTCCACTCTCTGTTCCCGTCCATATCAAGTTTGGTTAAAAACAAATCATATTCACCTGATTTCTCACCGCCGTCAAGCTTACCGTCTGTAGAACCTGTCATAAAGATCTTCTTGTTTTCATGATCTATTACGATCGATTTTGCTCCGTCATATTTGCCTGAACCCCATTGACGTATCCATTTTATATTTCCATCATTATCAAATTTTGAAAGAAAAATATCCCAGTATTCACCTGATTCATTAACACCTCCCTCGATAACGCCGTCGGAATCTCCAGCTACATAAATGTTTCCATCCATATCTGTAGCAACAGAGAAAGCTCTGTCGCTGAATGCACTACCCCACTGTCTCGCCCATGACCTGGTACCGTCAGGATTTAATTTTACAAGAAAACTGTCTTCATAGCCTTTATTGGGATTACCATCTATTGATCCTAAAGTAACTCCGGCAACAAAAACATTATCATTTTTATCCACTGTTATGTCATAGCCGTGATCATCAAATTCAGAACCGAACTGTCTCTCCCATTTAAGATCTCCGTCATCTCTGACTTTGAAAATTATTACATCTGAATTCCAGTCTATCGTACAATATGTCGCTCCTGTCAGAAAGACATCTCCTTCTGAGTTAATTGTAACAGAATCCGCATGATCGCCACTACTTGATCCCCACTGCTTGGTCCATTCCTTAATAACATCACTTTTATTTACTTCAATATCATCATCAACAATATCATCATCAACTACTGGATCTGCATCATACAAATCAAAGTCTTGGTCATTTAAACTTTCTCCATCCCATTGATCTGCATCATACCAGTCTATATCCCCGCTATCAGAATCCTGCAATTTTATATCATTATCAAGGACTGAAGTGTCCATATCATTAAAAACTTCTTCTTCATTATTTGCTGTATTTATATCACTGCAGGAAATCAGAAAAAAGAACTGTAGAAAAATGAGCGATGAAAATATTGTATTTGTCATATCCGACCCGATCAAATTATTTATCTGTTCTAAGTTTAATAAATTTTTGACAAGTTGCAAATCGAATTTTTATTTTAACTGTCTGTGACTTAAAAATATTCGGTTCCTGTAAAAAACTAGTGGGTAAACTTTCCTAGATAAAAAAAATCAATAAAAATAGAGTGGTTGTTTTAAAATTGCAGAGGGGAACGATAAAATGAAGAACATGGAAGACTTATTTCGGATGGCACTTGGTATTGAAGAACCGTGGTTTGTCGAGTCGGTAGATTTTGAAGAGATCAAGAAAATACTGACGATAAAGCTTGATTTCAAGAAGGGGAGCAAATTCTTTTATGAGGATAAAACGGCAGGAATATCGGGGACATTTGCAGTTCACGACACGGTAATCAAGCGGTGGCGTCACCTTAATTTTTTTCAGCATGAATGTTATCTTGAAGCAAGGGTTCCGAGGATAGTTACAGGGGAAGGACAGGTTCGTCAGACAGAAGCGCCGTGGGCAGGAAAGCTGAATGGCTTCACGCTGCTGTTTGAGGCGTTGATTTTACAGATAGCCAGATGCATGCCTGCAAATCAGCTGAAAGCAATAATCGGAGTTTCGAACTACAAGATATGGAAGATAATAGAAAAATATGTCGATGAAATGCGTGAATTGCAGGATATGAGCAAAGTAAAGGAGATCGGGATAGATGAAACATCGGCACGAAAGAAACATGATTACATTACACTTTTTGTAGATCTGGAAAAGAAATCGGCTGTTCATATAGAAGAAGGTAAAGGAATAGAAACAGTAAAAGGTTTTGTTAAAAGGCTTGAGGAAAAAGGAGGCAAAGCGGAACAGATCACCAATGTTTGCAGTGATATGTCTCCATCGTTCATAAGCGGCGCAAGCAAGTATCTTCCTAAAGCGTCGCATACATTTGACAGATTTCATGTGATGAAAGTGATAAACGATGCGGTTGACAGAGTCAGGAAATGGGAGCGAGACCGGACACCTGCACTGAGGAATATGAGGTATGTCCTACTTAAGAACAGAGAAAACCTGTCGGAACAGGATCTGGAAAGAGTAAAAAAACTTGAGCTCGAAAATATGAATCTCAAGACAGTTGAAGCATATCATATGCGTGAAAACTTCCAGCTCTGCTATCAGGCTGAATCAACGGAAGTGTTTGAGCTTCTTATAAGTAAATGGTGCGAATGGGCGGAAAGATCAGGAATGCTCCCGATGGAACAGGCGGCCGGCACGATCATAAGACACCGTGAAGGGATCATAAAATGGCACACAACAAGACTGACAAATGGAATTCTCGAAGGATTCAATTCCCTTATTCAGGCTGCTAAAGCTAAAGCCAGAGGTTACAGCACTAAAAAAAATCTCATTAACATCGCTTATCTTATTTTAGGCAAATTCGACTTCTCAAGAATTAACAGGTTCTGCCAACCCACTCATTTTTAAAAGGAACCAAATATTCCGGCTTCTGATAATTCCCCCTTATCCTTGACAAACCCATTTCCAAATATTAAAAGTCTGTGTGTAGTTGAACTTTTATCATTCTGTATAAGGAGGAATCTATGGTTACTGTAAGACCTTTCAAAGCTCTGAGACCGCCAAAAGAGATCGTAACAAAGATCGCGGAACTTCCCTATGATGTCATCAACACCAAAGAGGCGAAAGCTATCGCCGAAGGCAACCAGTACTCATTTTTCCACATAACCAGAGCCGAGATAGACCTTCCTGCAAGTGTCGATATTCACGACGAGAAAGTTTATCAGCAGGGGAAAAATGCCCTTAACGAGTTCATAAAGAACGGCTGGCTCGTGCCGGAAAAAGAGCCCACGATCTATCTTTACAAGCAGAAAATGGGCGACCACGAACAGACCGGATTCGTAGGCTGTGTATCGGCAGATGAATACAACAACGACATCATCAAGAAGCATGAGCTCACAAGAAAAGATAAAGAGGATGACAGAACAAAGACCGTCATCACGCAGAATGCAAATGCGGAACCGGTGTTTCTCACCTACCGTGCGAAGAAAGAGCTTGATGAAATAATGGCTTCATACAAGAAGAACAATGCGCCTGAATACGATTTTACGGCGGCTGACGGCATAAGCCACACTCTCTGGGTGATCCGTGACGCGGCGCTTGTAAAAAAGATCGAAGAACTTTTCAGACCGGTCAATTATCTCTATGTCGCAGACGGTCATCACAGGTCGGCAAGTGCGGCAAGAGCAAAAGCGGAAAAGATAAAAAATGATAAAAATCCGTCACCCGACAAGGAATACAACTATTTCCTCGCGGTGATATTCCCTCACGACCAGCTCAAGATACTTGATTACAACAGAGTCCTTTTCGACCTTAACGGAATGACAAAAGAGCAGCTTTTCAAAAAGCTTGAAGAAAAGTTCGACTTCATAGGCGAAGGCTCAGGCTCACCCGAGAACCAGACCGAGTTCGGAATGTACATTGACGGAAAATGGTATCAGATCAGAGCTAAAAAAGGCTCCTTCAACGAAAAAGACCCGATAGAGAGCCTTGATGTCGCGATACTTCAGAACAATGTGCTCGATCCGTTGTTCGGGATAAAAGACCCGAGAACTGATAAGAGAATTGATTTCGTCGGCGGGATCAGAGGGATAAAAGAGCTCGAAAAGAGAGTCAATAGCGGGGAATGCAAAGTCGCTTTCGCAATGTACCCGACAACACTCGACCAGCTTATGGCAGTAGCAGATTCAGGCAAGATAATGCCCCCCAAATCAACATGGTTCGAACCCAAGCTCAGAAGCGGACTTTTCGTCCACATGCTCGACTAAAGATCAAATATCGTAATAAAAGCACCTGTATAATCAGTTTCGACATTTTCCTCAGCCTGTCCAGCAATAGTTCCCACAACAAAAATGCGGTTTTCATTATCTATAGCGACTGATTCACCATAATCCATGCCCACCAATCCCCACTGCTTATTCCAGACTTTTGAACCATCTGAATCCAGTTTAATAAGAATAATATCAAAACAGTAGTGACCGTTACAATTCCCGCCGGCAATTATATCATTATTATCAATAGGTTTATAAGTTGATCCAGCCACAAAAATATTATTTTCATTGTCTATAGCAACAGAAGTTCCACCCTCATAATAATAATTCCACCAGCGTTTCGACCATATTTGCACGCCGTCATTATCAAATTTATCAAGAACAATCGAACTTTCACATGAATAACTTGAACCAGTAATAATAATATTGTCTTCTTTATCAACGGTAACAGCTTCGGCTTCATCAGATCCAGTTCCACCCCACTGTCTTGTCCATATTTTTGTACCGTCTTCGTTAAATTTTGATAGAAAAAGATCTGCACAACTCTCACTTCCGCATTGTCCACCGGCAAAAGTGTTTCCGTCTAAGCTCCCATGGGTAACACCTGTTACAAAAATATTTCCAGCATTATCAACCGCAATCTCATTTGCAAAATCTTCTTCTTCTGTCCCCCACTGTTTTGTCCAGATTTTTTTACCGTCGCTCGAAAATTTTGTTAAAAATATATCAGGGCAGTCGAAATCATCACAATTCTTACTGGCATTTATATTTCCATCAAGATTTCCATGGGTAACACCTGTCACATAAATATTTCCTTTTTTATCTGCCTTGACAGAATTTCCAATATTCTTTTCCTTTGTTCCCCACTGTCTGGTCCATATTTTTGTACCGTCATTGCTGAACTTTGTAAGAAATATATCATAAATTCCACTAGCGTTAATATTTCCGTCAAGATTTCCAGTCGTGGAACCGGTTAAATATACATTACCTTCATTGTCAACATCGACGGAATTTCCAGACTCTTCTCCTTTAGTCCCCCACTGTTTTGTCCAGATTTTCTTGCCGTCATTTCCAAGTTTTATTAGAAATACATCTGTAATACCAGCATTAGTGTTTCCATCAAGATCTCCGAAAGTCGCACCAGCAACAAAAACACCTCCCTGATTATCAACTGCTACAGAATATCCAAAACTTGATTCAGCAAGTTTTAAAATAATATCTTCATCATTTTCATTGCCTGTATAATCCGTATCATTTGGAACTTCTATATAACTATTGTTGTCCGCATCTGCATGATCATCATCTGCATCATTTCCGCTTTCTCTGTCACAGGAAATAAATAAATAAAGTATTAATAAAGCTGAAACCAACATCCATTTCATTTTGTCACTCACAGAAAGGTAAACATTGTGATATTCTAACTAATTAGATTTACCGTACAAATATTTTATTAAAAAACCTTCCCCAGCTGTCCGCAGGCGGCAAGTTCATCGCTTCCGCGGGATTTTCTAAGAAGTGCCGTGACATTTTTTGATATGAGAATTTCCTGGAATTTCAGGATCTCGTTCATTGGTGTAGGCTCGAACTTCGCACCCTCGAATGTGTTGAAAGCTATAAGATTGACCTTCGCATCGAGCCTGTTCGCTATTTTTGCAAGCTCCTTCGCATCAGCGGCTGAATCGTTGAAACCTTTAAGCATGATATATTCAAATACCACCCTTTTTCTCTGGTGCCCCGGATATGCATCCACAGCGGCAAAAAGCTTCTCAAGGGGATATTTTCTGTTTATATCCATTATTTCATTCCGCTTTTCATCATTCACAGCATGAAGAGAGACTGCAAGATTGACCGACGACCTT
>JAKLDO010000149.1 GCA_022703485.1 bacterium | reverse complement strand
ACCGAGGAGGGACGGGCAAAGAACCGGAGGACGGTTTTTGTGATAACCAGAAAGTGACAGGCATCTAAACAGGATTGCGAAAGCAATCCTGTTTAGATGCAGTATATTATATCTGCTTCATCAGGTTTCCCATTTCCGCAAGTTAATGGAATTGAGGAGTCTTCATCTGTTTTATCTGAATCTTCGTTATCATCTGCTATCGTGTTTCCTGTATTGCCTGTATCATCTGTGTTGCCCGTATCGTCTGATTCAGTGTCATTGCCGGTGTTTCCGGTATTTCCATTATCAGCATCTGTCTGATTTTCAGAATTTACACAGATATCATCGATACATACGAGTGTTCCGTCGCATGAGTCGTTTCCATAACACGGTCCGCCTTCAGATCCGGCAGGTTTATCTTTTGTTTTCGAAGATTCACCGCATGAAATAAATAATAGAACCAAAAACAGCGTTAGAACGGACACTTGAACGATTCTTAACATTTTCATCTCCTTTGATGGTAAATACATAGATTTTATAACAATTAAAAAACATCTGGTCAAGAAAATAGAGCCAACTGGCTCTGGAATTTGATCTTTTCATGCTAATACTGAAATATCGGTTAACTAATTAAGGAAGTCCATTGGAAACGGTCAAAGCTTTTGCTCTTGCAATCAAACATTTGAGGAAGGAAAGGAAGCTTTCTCAGGAAAATTTTGCTGCGATCTGCGGAATACACACAACTTATGTTTCCAGACTTGAAAGAACAGTCAGAGAACCTTCTTTAACCATAATTTATAAGATCGCAGACGGTTGCAAAATATCGGCAAGTGAACTTTTCAGTCTGGTTGACAAATATCGTGAAATAGAAAAAGACAATTAAATATGGATAGTTATCTAAATATTCGAAAGCAGTTTTATTGTTTCACTCAGTTCCATCTTTGAAAATGCAAACCATTTCTTTCCAAGGTCTTTGAGAGATGCACCAATGTGATACACCTGTGAACCGTCGATTATCATGAATCTGTCGTGGGAGAGATCGAACTCCTGGATTTCGGCGGGAGGGAACTGTCCGTTGAACTTTTTCATATCGAGTTGAAGCTGTTTTGAGACATTTTTTGTGAGTATTTTGAGTGTTACTCCGCTTTTCCGTTTGGCAAAAAGGGTTAGGACTGTGTCATCCACGAAATTATCAATGAGAATAATGGACTTTTCGGCTGACCGTACAAGATCCGACACAAAGTTATGAGCATCGAATATCTGTCCGTCAAAAAAGACTCCCTGTTTCGGCTGAAGTTGTTTTGATTCAAGGGAATTAAATAGCTTTTCAAAATTTTTATCATTTTCCAGCTGTTTTATTTCAAGTCGGTCAATCTTTTGAAATATCAGTTCGTTTTTTGCAACATAATGCCGCATTGCAACGAAAGCTCTCATTATCATTATGTTTACTTCAATAGCTCTGTCACTCGTGATAACAGCTGAAACAGCAGCTACCCCCTGTTCTGTAAAAACATACGGCAATGATCCTCCAAACTGCTTTCTTGAAGGTGTCGCATTTTGCGACACCATAAAAGCTGCTTCAGATTCAGTAAGTTGAAACATGAAATCAGGAGGAAATCTTTTAATATTTCTTTTTACCTGCTCTCTAAGTCTTCGAGGTTTAACAGAATAAAACTCAGCCAAATCTTTGTCCAGTATCACCTGCACACCACGGATAGTAAATATCCTGCTTTTAATATCATCAAGCCGGACAAGCTCATTTTTTTCAATTTCCAGGCTCATTTCAGACTCCCGATTTAAAACACAGGCTTAATATATCTAATGCGTATTAAAATTTCAAGATTTGTAATGCAACACAGTTTTGTGAAATATTTACACTGCACGGTTGATTTAACGGCTTTTGTGATTAAAAAATGAGCGGCACTTGTTTTGGAGATCAAAATGTTTTTTATCCTTTTACTGCTTTTTGTGGCGCTTCCTGCGGCGGAGATATGGCTTCTTATTCAGGTGGGTTCACAGATCGGTGTGTGGCAGACGATACTGGTCGTTCTTTTCACGGGGGTTGCCGGAGCATATCTTGCAAAAATGGAAGGTCTTGCCGTTATCAGGAACATACAGAAAGCATCGATGGAAGGCCGCATTCCGGGCAATGAAATGATAAGCGGACTTCTTGTGTTTGCAGGCGGATTGCTTCTTCTCACACCCGGATTCATCACCGACATAATGGGAATACTGATGATATTTCCGCCGACAAGAGCACTGATAGTCATATTCATAAAAAAATATTTCGAAAAAAAGATGACTGCCGGGACCGCAAGCTTTTCATTTCATTCAAATATCGATCTTCAGAACCCCCGTATCAAAGACCCCGGGGTCATCGATGCAGATGATTTCAGGGACAATTAATTTTCAATTTCCGTTTAATTAGAGTAAAATATATCCGTTTATTTTCTTTACTCATTTAAATTAAGGGGAGAAGTCATGAAATTAAGCCTGATGTTCGTAGTTGTATTTGCTATCCTTTTCTTCGGCTGTTCAAGCGATGATGGAAAAACAGGGGAGAATGATGAGAATACAACAAAAGATGAAGAAGCCAAGATCGACGATGAAGTTACAGATGACGCAGTTGAACCTGTCTGCGGAAATTCAGCAGTTGAGACTGGCGAGATCTGTGACGGCGGTGAAATAGACTGTGCAACACTTGATTTAACCAAATGGGGATCAGGAAAAGCGGCATGCAAAGAAGACTGTTCCGGATATGATGAGACAAATTGTGTCGAAATAAATCTCTGCGGAAATGAAACTGTCGATACAGGTGAGGAATGCGATACAAAAGATGAAATACCATGTGAATCAATAGATGTAATCTATGTTTCAGGAACTGCGACATGTTCAGATGAATGCAAAATGGATCTCACCGGCTGTGTGAAAAAGTGCGGTAACGGAACCGTTGATGAAGGCGAAGACTGTGAATATAAAGAAGGTGAGGAGACTCAGGATTCCATCAATTGTCATAAGCTCAGCTGGCTTGAATATAAAGGCGGCGATGCTGTATGCGGATCTGACTGTCTGTGGGATAAAACTGCCTGTGAACCGCTTGATGTAGTTGTTCCTTACGGTACTCTCACCAATATCGGACTTAATGAAGTCGGTACAATAGCTGATTCAAAAAAACTCTGCGTTCCTAAGACAGACGGAAGCGAAGGTTGCGATTTTGATGCACAGTATGCTCTTGGCGCTGTTGTTAAAAATCCTGCAATATCAGGTAATTACGGTAACGGCAAAAGCTTCCTTGAAACTCCGAGCATTTTTACGGGAAAGACAGGCGGTAAATACAGTCTTGCGGTCAATAAAGGTTTTGATCCGCTTCCTGAGAAGTTCTTCACACTTTACGCTTCGATCGCTTACACTCCGATAACATTTTCGGATATTGAGATGTTCGGTCCTCAGATAGTTCTCATGTTCAATTCCGAGACCATTCCGAACACAACTCCCGGCGTGAACGACTATTACAACATCGGCGGAATAGGTGATGATGACATAATAATCGCGATAGGTGAGCAGTTCGTTGCGTCAGACACTATCGATGTCGATTCCCTCTGCATCGCGGCGATCGCTTTCGGGAAGAAGATGGAAGTGACCAATGCATTCAATGTCATGCAGGATGGCGGCGGCGGATCGATATCGTTCTCAGGATTTGACATTCCTCTTTACCACCCGACTGAAACCCCGATCGGCGATCTTACCGAAATGGTGAAAAGCTACGGACTTGAAAACATCTGTGCAAAGGAATAAGAGGTGCTTAAATGAAGATCAACAGAATGATATTCAGACAGTATGATGTCAGAGGTCATGTCAATGTTGACCTGACCGAGGATTTCGCATACAGCCTTGCAAGGGGTTGCGCCGCATATTACAAAAAAGAGCTCCCGTCGATAAAAAAGGTCAGCATCGGGCACGATGCAAGGGAAAGTTCGCCGGCTTATGCAAAAGCTCTGATAAAAGGTTTCAACGACAGCGGACTTGATACTGTTTTTGTAGGAATGGTCCCTACCGGACTGCTTTATTTCTCAATGTTCAATCTTGATGTGCAGGCGGCAGTAATGATTACCGGAAGCCATAATCCGCCCGAATACAACGGTTTCAAGATAAACCTCGTCGATCTTCCGGTCTATGGTGACGGTATCCAGAAGATAGCTGACATAATGGAAGCGGATGATTTCATAACGGCTGAAAAGAAAGGTCGTAACACGGAATACAACATAATTCCCGATTTTGAGAAATACATTCTCACGAACATCACGATAAAGAACCCTGAAAAGCTCAAGATAGTTATAGATTCAGGTAACGGCGTCGGCGGATTCGTGGCCGTTCCGATACTCAGAAAAATGGGTGTTCAGGTGAATTCGCTTTATGAACAGCCAGACGGAAGGTTCCCGAACCATCATCCCGATCCGACGGTAGAAAAATACATTCAGGATATGATCAATACCGTTAAAAACAGCGATGCCGTTCTCGGAATAGGTTTTGACGGAGATGCCGACAGGATAGGGCTTGTTGACGGTAACGGAAAGATAATCTGGGG
>JAKLDO010000148.1 GCA_022703485.1 bacterium | reverse complement strand
ATGGAGTGCTGCTTGATAAAGGTACAAGGATAAATTATGGGGCAAATGATCCGAATCTCAGGGATGTTGTTTTTGATGGTGAAAATTATCTTCTTGTTTGGGAGGGCGGCAGATCTGCTGATTCATCCCGACTTGATATCTACGGGGCCAGTGTGGCGACAGACGGAACGGTGTTATGTGAAGAGGATATGATATTTTCAGCTGATGAAGCACAGGAAGCCGCACCGGCTGTTGCATCATCCGGTGATGGAAAGTCAATTATTGTTTACCAGCATTTCGATGAAAGAAACAATTTTAATACCTATCGCATAGCGGCAAGACTTGTTGATCCCGACATAAATGCTTTTTCTGACTGGGATAATGCAAAACCTGATGAAGATTTCGAGAATCCCATAATTGATGAAGATGCGGAAAATATAGGTGATTATGATATTTTTTCCCCGAATTCAGATGGTGATGAAATAGAATCGGATGAAGATTCGTTTTTAGATTTAGATGCTGGACCTGATGATGATACTACAGATTCAGAAAAGAAAGGTTCGGGATGCTCAATAACTATTTTTGCTAATTAACTGAAAACTAACATTTTCCTCATTTTCAATTAATTTCTTAACGGGATATTGACCGTGTTGAAGCTTTTTATCAACCGGTTATTAACGAAGGAGATTGAAATGTTCAGAATGATCGTGGTCGTGGCAGTGATGATGTTCTCGCTGATGATGTCAGCACAGGAAAAGAATGCACCGGCGGAAAAGAAGGATGAACCGAAGATCCCGGAATGGATCTCAAAGATCGAGCTCAAAGGTGATTTCCGTCTCAGGTACCAGTATCAGGGCGCATCAAAAGAGACTGAAGATGATGGCGAAGTTGATACTCTGGATAGAAGCAGGGTCAGATACAGAATGCGTCTCGGCGTGGGTGCAACGATAAGCGACTGGGTGAAGGTCAATTTCGGGCTTGCATCAGGTTCTGCAACGACGACCATAACTCCTGCCCAGATCACAAGCGGAAAAAAGATAAGTATTCCTCTTGGAAACGATCCCCGTTCCACAAATCAGACTTTTGAGGGTTTCTTTTCGAGAAAACCGCTTTGGGTCGATTACGCTTACGGTGAAATAATGCCGTATAAAGGAATATCGCTTATCGGCGGAAAGATGAAAAATCCCATATTCACAACAGAACAGCTTGTATGGGACAGTGACATAACTCCTGAAGGGGGAGCGGTCGCTCTCAATTTCGATCTTCCTAAGTCAACGATGCTCTTTTTCAACGGCGGAGTGTTCGTGCTTGATGAGGTAAAGGCCCCTACTAATGATGACGGATCTCTCGATAAGTCGTGGAACGATCCGGTCATGGCCTTTGCACAGCTCGGGACCGGTGTCAAGAACAGCCTTACCGATACAAGGATAGCGTTTGCATACTATCATCCGGTAAGACTGCAGTATGAAGTGTTCAATGCTTCAACACCTGAAGGGCAGACTGTGGCGAATTATGTGGCAGGGCATGTGAACTACCGTGCTTTTAACATAGAGCTTGCAAGTAACTGGTTCTTTGCAAAAAAATATTCAGCCGGTGTTTTCGGTGAGTTCGTCATGAACACCTCCCCGCTTGAAAGCAAGTATCTTGGAGACATTGCTGATGAAAAGTTCGCGTTCCTTGCAGGAATAAAAGGGGGGACAAAAGACCTCAAGAACCTTGGCGATTTCCAGATATCGGCGCTTTACCGTGAATTCCAGGCGCTTGCGTGGTTTCCTGTGTTCACCGATGCCGACTGTCTTGAAGGGACTCCGAACATCTCTTCAGTGAAAGCCTCCGCCTCTGCCGCGATATTCAAAAATACATTCCTGACAGCGACATACATTTACTCCTTTACTGCTAACGAGGATGTATCAGGGACTGAAGAGTCCGATTCGCCTGAGACTGTGCGCGAGCATCTTGTGCAGGTTGACATATCGGCTAAGTTCTAATAGACTTTCCCCTGTTCAATAGGGAGGTTCAATGCGTAAGATATCGCTTTTCACCTATCTTTTCGGTTCTTCGGCACTTGTGCTTACAGTAGTGCTTTTTATTCTCGGAATGTACAACTCAAGCATATTCTGGGATTTCTTTGCACAGAGTACGAAAGAAGAGCTTGGAGTGCAGGGTGAACTTGTAAAAGAGATAATGACAGCACTTCCAACAGATGACCGTCAGTCTCTTGAGAAAATAATAAAGAAAGTAAGAAGCAGAAATTCCTCAAGGATAACGGTCATAGAAAGTGACGGCAGGGTTTTTGCCGATTCCGATGAAGATCCCGGCACGATGTCAAGTCATTCAGACAGACCGGAGATACTTGATGCGATGAAGAGCGGTCACGGTTATTCGATAAGATACAGCTCAACATTGAAAAAAGACATGATCTATGTTGCTGACTCAGTGAGAATGCCTGATGGTAAAGAAAGGGTAGTGAGGATATCCAAGCCGCTGAAGACACTCAAGGAGACGATGTCAAAGACTTATTCATCACTGCTGATACCTTTTCTGATACTTTTCTCTGTGGCGGCGGGGCTTCTGTTCTTTGTGACAAGGTACATTACAAGAATACTCCGTTCGATGGAGGACGGTGCGAAGACATTTGAATCAGGCCATCTTTCATACAGGATCCCCGGTTCGACATTCGCCGAAACTTCAAGACTTGCCTCAGCGATGAATAAAATGGCGCAGAATCTTTCGGAGACGATAAACGCTGAACAGACTCAGAAGAACAAACTTTCCTCAGTGCTTGAAAATATGGATGAAGGTGTTATCGCACTCGACAGAAGCGACTGTATCGTTGAGATGAACAGAAGGGCCAGAGAGCTTTTTAAAATAACCGATGATGCCGTTAACAGCTTTAATATAAGGAATTTCATAAGAAATCCGGAGGTGATAGACCTCATCAACAGTGCCAGAACAGGATCTGAGCCTGTCGAGACTGAATGTTTCATGGGAACGGGCAGGCAGACTGTGCTTAAGATAAAGGTCACTCCGATGAAAGGACTTGACGGTCTGATCGAAGGGACGCTGCTTGTGATAAGGGACAACACAAATCTGAACAGGCTTGAGACCGTTAGAAAGGATTTTGTGTCCAATGTGTCGCATGAGCTCAAGACACCGATCACTTCGATAAAAGGATATGTCGAGACTCTGCGTGACGGTGCAGTCAATGATGTCGGGACAGCAAAACCGTTCCTCGATACGATCGCAAGGCAGGCTTCAAGACTTGATAATATAATTGATGATCTCCTCGTCCTTTCAAGAATAGAATCGAAAGAATCCGGGCAGACCCTTCAAAAGGAGAACATTCAGCTCATGGCAATGCTTGAAGAGGCTGTGGGCCTTTGCGCTCAGAAGGCATCTGAAAAAGGTTCAAAGGTCGAGGTTCAATGTTCAGAGAATCTTACAGTTTCGATACATCCCAGAATGCTTGAGCTTGCAATAGTCAACCTTGTTGATAATGCGGTCAAGTACAGTCAGCCCGGAGCATTGATCAAAGTTTCAGTTGACAGCACGGCATCAAGCACGGTGATAAGTGTTGCCGATAACGGTCCCGGTATCCCTGAAGAGCATCTTCCGAGGCTTTTTGAAAGATTCTACCGCATTGACAAAGGCAGAAGCCGCGCAATGGGCGGAACAGGGCTCGGACTCTCGATAGTAAAGCACATCGTGCAAGTCCACAGCGGTACCGTCACAGTCGAAAGCACTGTCGGCAAAGGCACCGTTTTCAAGATCCACATCCCTAACGGATAGATTGTTAATAAGCTACATTCTTTGTGTTTCAATCCTTGAAATTCTAATTCAGATTTGATATATTAATCCTGTGTTTTAGATCGGGAGTCTGAAATGAACCTGGAAACATTGAAAGGTTCCTTGACGACTTCTATTTTGCCCTGTCAAATCAAGAACTTGCAATCTTGAGGTCACAATTTGTGACTTCAAGTTGGGGCGGGACAAGAAAAAATCCGCATGTTTTCACAGAAACTGGGGTTGCGATGCTTTCATCCGTCTTGAAAAGCAGCACTGCAGTTAAAATGAACATTATGATAATGAAGGCTTTTGTGGCAATGCGCCATTATGTCGTTTCCAATGAAAAGATATTTCACCGGATAGACTCTCTTGAAAAGTGGCGTCTGAAGACTGATCCGAAGATCGAAAAAGTTCTCACAGCCCTTGAATCAAAACAACTCCAGCCGAAGCAGGGAATATTCTTTGACGGTCAGATATTTGATGCTCATAATTTTGTGTCCGATCTCGTCAGGTCGGCAGAAAAGTCTATTGTTCTCATTGATAATTTTGTGGATGACATCGGCGCATCCCTCAAAGACCTCGGAAGAAAGTGGTTTGCTTTCTCAAAAATGGAAATAAAAACAGCGGAGATGCTTTCAAAGATAATTACTTAAAAATACAGATTGTTGGCAATCGCCATCAATAATTTTGACTTTGAAAGTATCGTTTTGTAGGATTCTTGCAATGGAATGTTAATTTTATCAAGGAGCTGTTTATGAAAATGAAGTCTACTGTTTTTATCATGTTCGTTGTCTCCTTATTTCTGGTTTCTTCATGAGAAAAAGGAAAGGTGAAATTTGAGATCAAAGATGGTCAGAAGGGTGGTGCATGTTATGATAACGGCACTTGTGATGACGGTCTTATCTGTGAAAATGA
>JAKLDO010000147.1 GCA_022703485.1 bacterium | reverse complement strand
AAAGTCGGAAGTCTGCCGCCGATGCTGTCGCAATATTCCACAGCTTCATTCCATGACATTTTTACGGAAGCTTTGGCAGACCACTCTAATCCTTCGTGCATATGACAGAAAGTTTCCGTTTCAGAGCACGGGTCACTAAAACTGGTTTCACCGTCACACCCTGACAACATCAAAGCGATCATTAGAAATATCAACTGCAAAATTCTTGTCATGACATTTATTCCATTGAAATTATTCTTTTTATTCCTAAATACACCGGGTCAAAAATTGCAAAATCAATTCCGTTGACCATCCCCAGAATTATTTCAGAACCGTCCGGAGTTATCATTATTTCGTTTGCAGAACAGTATGAAGGTGCACCGTAAATAAGGCCGCATTTGAGTTTCAGTTCAGATATTACAAGATTTTTTGTATCCATTTTATAAAGAACATTCTCATCTATCAGAAAAACATTCCTGCTGTCCGGAGTCATGACAAATTCATTCATGGCAACTTGTTTACCAAATGCTGAACGAATCTCCTTTTTTTCATAATTTATGACTACAATTCCTTTATAGTCCGATTCTTCCGACTCGCTGTAAAGAAGAATAAGTTCACTGTCCGGAGTTATTGTATAAACAGGTATTTTCGAGCCCAGCTCAAGAACTTCGTAAGAATAGTCCTCAAGATCTATGAAAAGCATGCTGAACAAGGTCTCTGTTTTTATTCCGGCCGCATTTTCAAGATCTGTTTTTCTGGCAAAAGCGACAGCATATTTTCCATCCGGAGCAAAAGCCACCGGTCCGAAACCGGGAAGATTTTTCACAAACGATCTTTTTTTAAGATCGATCACTGATACCGGATCGAATTTACAGTATGTAGGGGATATCATGCCGGTTCCACCGTCAGACGAAATCTCAAGACTGCTGGCGCAATTGGGAACCTCAATTTCTTTTATATCTTCAAGTTGCAGTGTCATCAGCTTTATCTTCGATCCACCTGTATCGTTAGATTGAACAACAGCGATTTCATTTGACAGAGGAAGCCACTTAAGATCAAAAACAGTTCCTTCAATGAAGCGGTTGTATACTTTATCATTTATTGTATCGATCGTTGTAATATCGTTCTCTCCCCACAGAGCTATAAGTGTTTCAGTCCTGTCGATTGCGAACTTATATGAATCGTTGACCATCCACTCTCTGTTCTTTTTGCAGGAAAGCAGATCGAATTCCTGCAAAAAATATATCTCGCTTTCTTTTACAATAAAATATGCAAATCCGCTTCTGCCGAAAAGAATTTTCAATGGCTCTCTGCCTTCGAAATCAAGCCGGGCGGTTCTGCCCGTTTCAAAATCAAGGACTTTCACCACCTTTTCACTGTCGGGATCATTTTCATCGATCAGTGTCCCTCTGATCAGGAAACGGCCGTCACTGCTTAAAGAAAGATCACGGACGCTGTTTCCGCCGTCCTGGTTTCCGGGTTTCTCTTCATTTTCGTTCTTTCCGCCATCATATCGTGTTTCTTCTAAACAGCCCGAGACAGAAACAACAAGAAAAAAAACAATAAAAAGAAACAATTTCACTCTGAGCCCCCTCAATTATCAATAGTCGTTGATTATGTATTCTAAAATTCATATTTTTATTTACACAAATCACTGAATTTGTAACTTTCACCCAAAATGTTAAAATGCAGCATATTCACGGATCTTTGAGGTGATCATGCTCAAGTTCGAGATATTCGGGGTGATAATGCTGATCGCGGCTGTTGCGATAGGTGTCACATTAAAAAAAGATGAAACTGTCGAGGTGAAGCCGATGAAAGGAATGATCGAGGCGAAATACTATGAAAACACCGGCGGAAGTTCGGTAAAATGCAACCTGTGTCCCCGTTTCTGCAAACTTGATGACGGACAGTGGGGTTCGTGCAAAGCGAGAAAGAATACCGGTGGAAAGCTTTACTCAATGTCATTTGGAAAACCGGTCGCGGTCAATGCCGATCCGGTCGAGAAAAAACCGATGTTCCATTTTATGCCGGGAAGCTCAACATATTCAATAGGCTGCGCAGGATGTAATCTTCACTGCACCTTCTGTCAGAACTGGACAATTTCTCAGGCTTCCACAGATGAAGTTCCGTTTGAAGCGATGACTCCGTCGCAAGTTGTTGAAAATGCTATAAAAAGCGGCAGTCAATCGGTCGCTTTCACATATAACGAGCCTATTGTTTTTTATGAATTCATGCTTGAAACAGCACGCCTTGCAAAGGAAAAAGGTCTTAAAACAATAATGGTTACAAACGGTTACATAAATCAGGAGCCGTTAAAGGAACTTATCAGGTATATTGATGCGGTGAATGTCGACCTTAAAGGGTTTTCCGATAAATTCTATGCCGAATATCCGGGTGCCACTCTGAAACCGGTGCTTGAAACAATAAAGACCATGAAAAAAGCGGGTGTTTTTGTTGAGATCACAAACCTTATAATTCCGGGAGCTAACGATTCAGATGAGGACATTCTGGCACTTATCAGATGGGTGAAAGAAAATACAGGCGTTGACACTCCTCTTCATTTTTCGAGATTTTTTCCTGCTTACAAACTCAAAGACAGGCCTCCGACCCCTGTCCAGACCGTTGAAAATGCAAGAAATATGGCGATGAAAGAAGGGATGCATTTTGTCTATACCGGCAATCAGCAGAGCGCCGACGGTGAAGACACAATATGCCCTCACTGCGGGAAGAAAATCATAAAAAGAGAAGGATTTTCAGTTACTTACAATAACATTAAAAATGGAAAATGCGGCTTTTGCAACGGAGGAATATACGGCATGTGGGAAAAGAAAATCGTGCGCAAACCGGCTGTTGCCGGCATGTGGTATCCTGCTGAAAAGACTGAACTTCTTGATATGATGAAAGAGCTCGACAAAAAAGAGTGTCCTCAGTTTAAAAATAGCGGAAAGAACATCGCCGGACTCATTGTTCCTCATGCAGGTTTCATTTACAGCGGTCCGACTGCGGCCTGTGGATTTAAAACGCTCAAAGATCAGAAATATCAGCGAGTTATTATTCTCGGGACAAGTCATAAATATCTTGCTGACACCATTTCGGTTTTCGGCGGCACTGAGGCGCAAACACCGCTCGGGAACCTTAAAATTGATACCGAATTCTCTCAAAAACTCATTGAAAGCGATCCTAAAATATCATTTGTAAACCAGATCCATGAAAAAGAGCACTCTCTTGAGGCCGAGCTTCCATTTATTCAATATTATCTGGGAGATCCGCAGGTGGTTCTTGTACTTTCATCGACTGATGATGAAGATCTTCTGAAAAAAGCGGGGGTTACGATCGCAAAACTCATCGGTGAAAGTGAAGGGAACACACTTATAATTGCAAGTACCGATATGTCGCATTATCACCCTTATGATGAAGCGGTGAAAATGGACAGATTCACAATTTCAATATTGGAATCAGGTGATTACGACAAACTCAATAAAAACATCCAGAACAAAAAATGCGAGCTGTGCGGGCATGATTCGCTTATAACATTCTTTGCGGCGATGAAAGAACTGAAAACAGATAAAGGGCGGCTTGTAAAATATGAGAACAGCGGTGATGCAGTTCCCGGATCACGGTCGCAGGGAGTTGTCGGTTACATGTCGATGGTCTTTGAATCGGATGCAGTTAAAAAAGAGGAGAAAAGCATGAATTACTACAATGATGAACAGAGAAAATATCTGCTTGAACTTGCAAGAAATTCAATAGTTTATGCTCTAAGAAACAAAAAAGAGCTCGTTCCGTCAAAACCTGCCGACCCGAAACTTAATGAACAGCGGTCAGTGTTTGTCACACTCAAGATAAATGATGAACTCCGTGGCTGTATCGGCTCGATGGTCGCAACTGAATCGCTTTATCAGGCAGTTGCAGGAATGGCGTTTGGCGCCGCATTTGAAGATCCGCGGTTCTCTCCGGTCACAGAATCCGAACTCAAAAAAATAGACATCGAGATCTCAGTCCTCACACCAATGCAGAAAGTCTCCTCGTGGAAAGAACTCAAAATCGGAATTGACGGCGTTTACATCAAAAAAGGCTACCGCTCAGGAGTCTTTCTCCCCCAAGTCGCAACCGAGACCGGCTGGAACCTTGAAACTTTCCTCTCCAATCTCTGCACACACAAAGCAGGACTCCCCGCAGACTGCTACAAAGACCCGACCGCCGAAATCTATAAGTATCAGGTTGAACTGTTCGGAGAGAAATAATAAAAGTATAAGTTATTAAAAATCTCTGTCAAAATGAGGATCGAACAATCTATCTAAAAACATCTGACCAAAAAAATGATTTGTTGCATAATCAATCACTTCATTAGGAACATCTCCAAGAGGGTGGACATCAACACCAAATTCTTTAATATGTTCATAATCAAGAGTCATATACTCTAAGAAAAATTCTCTTAATAAACCCGTCGTTCTAAAATCAAAATTATGACAAATACCTGCTTCTAAAGTATTTCTCCTGTAGGAGCTCCAATTAAAGGACCCCCATCCTTTTTCCACACAATCTCTTTCTAGCGATTTAGTCAATAAATTAACAACATCCAGAGCAACTCCTGTAATCTCATTTGACCAATCAATTGAAAGTATAATGGTAGTCTAAATCTGGACAGGGGAATTTAGTGGAATAAATTAACCTCTGGAAGGAGAAACTTAAGATGAAG
>JAKLDO010000146.1 GCA_022703485.1 bacterium | reverse complement strand
GACCACAACACATTTGAACTTTTTGACTGCACAAACGGGCTCCCGACATTTGCATATACTTTTGAAGAAGCCGTAAACAACGAACCGCCTTATTTATCCGATTTTGAAGTGATGAAAATCAGGACAAAATTTCAGGAAAAAGGGATAAGTGAAAGAACAATCGAACTTGAAGACCAGAAAAAGCTTATTGTTGAAGGAAAAGACATTGATGAAATAAATTATGAAGGATCGGAACTTGAAAAAACTGTCACAAACAGCGGCACAAACTCTCTGATAGTGCGGGAATTCATGGAGGAATGTCTTAAAGATTCTTCCGGAGTATTACCCGGGAAAACAATATTTTTCTGTATCAGCAAAGCTCACGCAAGAAGAGTCGAGCATATTTTTGATGCACTTTATCCTGAATATTCAGGGGAACTTGCAAAAGTGATAGTTTCAGAAGATCCAAGAGTCTACGGTAAAGGGGGACTTCTTGATCAGTTCAAGAAAAATGATATGCCCAGAGTCGCAATAAGTGTTGATATGCTCGATACAGGAATTGATATCAGAGAACTTCAGAACCTTGTTTTTGCAAAGCCCGTTTTTTCATATACAAAATTCTGGCAGATGATAGGCCGCGGAACAAGACTTCTTGAAAAAGACAAATTGAAGCCGTGGTGCACAAAAAAGGATAAATTTCTCATTATCGACTGCTGGGACAACTTCGAATATTTCAAACTGAATCCGAAAGGAAAAGAGATAAAACAGTCAATTCCTCTTCCGGTCAGACTGTTTGGTCTACGGCTTGAAAAAATAGAAAAAGCTCTTGAAGAAAAAGAAACAGTCATTGCAGGCAAGGAACTGGAAAAGTTGAGAAATCAGATAAATTCACTTCCTGGAAAATCTGTAATTGTAATGGACAACGCAACAGAGCTTGCAAAGCTTGAAGATCCGAATTTCTGGAACAGGCTTGACCGGGAAAAGTTCTCATTTCTCCATAGCTCGATAAAACCGTTAATGAGAACAATATCTCAGGCGGATTTCAAAGCAATGCAGTTTGAAAAAGATGTTCTTGAAGCCTCTCTTTATAAATTAAGAAAAGAAACTGATAAATTTGAGGTAGTTAAAGAAAGCATTATCGAAAAGATCAACCAGCTTCCGCTTTCAATAAGTATAGTTGAAGAACAAAAGGATTTAATTGAAAAAGCCATGACCGGAAATTACTGGGCGGATGTTTCAGAAAATGATTTTGACGAACTTACGGAAAAACTTTCACCGCTTATGAAATTCATTGATTCTTTTACAATACCGACCGGACCTGAAAAACTGAATTTAAAAGATCTCATTTTCGCTAAAGAGAAAGTTGAATTCGGTCCGAAACACGAATCTGTGAGTATTTCCGAATATAAGAAAATGGTTGAAGAAAAGATTCTTGAACTGAGTGAAACAAATGTAATTCTTAAAAAACTGAAAACAGGAAAAGAAGTAAGTGAACAGGAAATACAGGAACTCGCCGGAATTCTTTTCAATGAACAGCCGCATATAACCATTGAACTTCTGATGAAGGTTTATAACCGGAGAAAGGCTAATTTCATTCAATTTGTCCGCCATATTCTTGGACTTGAAGTACTTGAAAGTTTTAATGAAACTGTTACAAAAACATTTAACGGATTTATAGAAAATCACTCCTATCTTTCAGTAAGACAGCTTGAATTTCTTGATCTGCTTAAGAAATTTATAATTGAAAAAGGCGCATTGCAGAAAAAAGACCTCATTCAGTCACCTTTTACACTTTTACATCCCGAAGGAATCCGTGGTGTTTTTAATCCGAAAGAAATTGATGAAATAGTCGATCTTGCAAATAAACTTGTTGCATAAATAACGGAGTCCAAATGAAAATAGTGTTCGCGTCGGGAAATGCGGGGAAATTAAAAGAGGCAAAAGAGATATTTGCGGGTCATGAGATCATTTCGATCAAGGATCTGTGTAAGAATTTTGCGCCTGAGGAGAAGGGTGACACCTTTTTCCAGAATGCGGTGATAAAAGCTGAGGAAGCGATGAAGATCGTTAAGAATACCGCTGTGTTAAGTGATGACTCCGGTTTGATCGTCGAGGCTCTTGACGGGGCTCCGGGAGTATATTCTTCAAGGTACGGCGGGGTTGAAGGGGATAATGCACTTAACAGGCGGAAACTTCTGCATGAACTGGACGGTGTTGAAGACAGGTCGGCATATTTTTCATGCACGGCGGTGCTTCTTTTTCCCGATATGTCAGCTGTCGTAGGTGTCGGAAAATGTTCAGGAAAAATAGGATATCATGAAATAGGTGACGGCGGATTCGGATATGATCCGCTCTTTATTCCGGAAGGTTTTGAAAAAACAATGGCACAGCTTCAGCCCGGTGAAAAGAACCTTATAAGTCACCGCGGCAGAGCGTTCCGGAGCGTAATGGAGAAAATAAGATGTCTATAAGCCTTGAAAACATTAAGAAAATGGCTGGACTGCCGTTCTTTTTTTCACTTTCGGGACCTGCGATGACAGAATCTGAAAAAAGAATGCTTACTGAAACAAACCCCTCAGGCATGATATATTTCAAAAGGAATGTCGAAAGCCTTGATTCTTTGAAAAAACTAATAAATTCAACAAATTGCATCGAATCAATAAAATTTCATGCAATTGATGAGGAGGGTGGAAGGGTCAGAAGACTTCCCGACGGACCGTACTCTCTGCCGCCGATGTCAGAGCTTGCTCAAATGAGTATCGAAGAAGCCGCCGGAAGAATTGATATTCTCGGCAGTACGCTCAGAAATACCGGAATAAACATGAACATGGCCCCCAATGTTGACCTTCGAAGCGGAGAGAACATCTCGATCGTCGGTAACAGGTCTTTCGGGGAATCTCCGCAGAAAGTGATAGAATATGCCTCGGTATATATTGAGAAAATGATGAAAAACGGAATATTTCCGGTACTCAAGCACTTCCCGGGACACGGCACGACAACTGTCGATTCACACAAATCCCTGCCTGTGATAAATAAACCTTTCACCGATCTTTATAATGAAGACATGCTTCCTTACCGTAAACTTGCGGATAGAGCCGGTTTTGTAATGGTCGCACACCTTCTTCATGGCGAAATAAGTCCCCTTCCCGCAACACTTTCAAAAGAATGGACCGGAATTTTGAGGAACAGATGCGGATTCAGAGGGATCTCAATGACAGACGACATGGAAATGCATGCACTCGACAAATATCCGTTTGAAGAGAAAATGGGACTTTTTTATGAAAGCGGAATGGACATGCTTCTTGTATGCAGCGGAAAAAGCGAAGTAATAATGAGTTTTTTTGAAGCGTCAGTACGGTATATTGAAAGGAATAAAAGGGCGCAGGAAAAAACAATGGAACTGGAAGCAAAAATTGCAGTTAAAATTAAGAGTTTGAAATAATTGAATGATTTCGACAAATTTTGCCGATGGAAAACAAAAAAATTGACTTTGACATACTCAAATATATAATCCGCCAGCATTTTGTTTTGTTCTAACCAGGAGGATTTTAGGATGCTCGATAGAGTTACAAAGACGGAAGTAATAGGAAAGTTCAGAAAGACTGAAGGGGACACAGGTTCTCCTGAAGTTCAGATCGCTCTTCTTACCACAAGGATCAATATGCTGACAGACCATTTCAAGGCTCATAAGAAAGACAATCATTCAAGGCTCGGGCTTCTTAAGATGGTTGGCAGAAGACAGAAGCTTCTCAAATACCTCAAGGTAAAAGATTTTGACAAATACGCTACACTTATCAAGGAACTCGGACTGCGTAAATAAGCTTTTCGGTTTTTTTTCAAAAGTGTTACCACATCTCAGTTGTAAACCCGAATATAAAATTATAAAAAAAGAGGAAAAATGAATCAGATCAAAGAAAGTGTTATTTTCCAGGGCAGAGAATTGTCCATTGCAACAGGCAGATATGCCAAACAGGCTGACGGTGCGGTATGGTGCACTTACGGCGGAACAGTCCTCCTTGCAACAGTTGTCGCATCAAAAGAGGATGTTCCTGAAGATCTCGATTTTTTCCCTCTTACTGTTGATTATATTGAAAAATTCTACGCCGCAGGGAAATTTCCGGGCGGATTCCTTAAAAGAGAGTCTCAGCCGAGCACTTCTGAAAAGCTCACTTCAAGGCTTATAGACAGACCTCTGCGTCCCATGTTCGCAGACTGGTTCAAGAACGAGACGCAGATCCTTGTGAATCTCCTGAGCTTTGATCCTGAGTGCGATCCCAGAGTAATGTCAATAGCGGCAACTTCCGCGGCCCTCATGATATCTGACATTCCTTTCAACGGTCCGGTCGCAGGATGCAGAGTCGTCAAACTTAACGGAGAGTTCATAATAAATCCGTCGATAGCCGACACAACTCAGAAATATGATCTCGATATCACAGTCGCAGGAAACCACGATTCGATCATGATGGTGGAAGGTGAAGCGAACGAAGTGACAGAAGAGGAAATGACCCGTGCGATAGAGCTCGGACACAAGGCGATAAAGCCGCTTCTTGATGTTCAGACAGCGCTTTTCAAGAAAATAAAACCGGCAAAGAGAGAAGAAAAACAGATAACTGTTGACACCGTTCTTAAAAAATTCGTTGACAAGAACGCAGAAAAAGCGGTCAAGAAAGCTCTTTCTACAACTGTCAAGCTTGAAAGATATTCAATGCTTAA
>JAKLDO010000145.1 GCA_022703485.1 bacterium | reverse complement strand
CGAAATGTTGATAAGTTCCTGATGATGCTCGACACGGAAACCGATCGCAAAAGGCTTGCCGGTAAAAACAACTCCGTTCTGTATGAGCATCCTGTAAAGATCGAACGAACTGTGACCGGGTGCGAATATGAAAAAGTCGCCTTCGATCTTTCCTGTCATTTCACCAGTCAGTTCAAGACCTTTTATAGTTCCAGAGAGTTTGTGCAGTCCCCCAACTTCAGTTCCGAAGTGAACCGTTCCTCCCGCATTCTTAAAACTCCTGACAAGTTCAGGCACGATCTTTTTAAGATTGTCGCTTCCCAGATGAGGATGGGCCATGTAAGCGATCTCATCAGGAGCACCGGCTTTTATGAGTTCTTCAAAAATGAAGTTCTTTTCAAGTGATATTGTTTTCGTCCGGCTCGTAAGTTTTCCGTCGCTGAAAGTCCCTGCACCGCCTTCACCGAAGCAGTAGCCGCTGTTCATTTTCAGTACGCCTGTCTTTTCAAAATCTGAAATAGCGGCACTTCTTGAAACAGCGTCTTTCCCTTTTTCTATAAGAGTGACATCAAATCCGCATCTCTGAAGTATGAGCGCACTGAAGATCCCGGCAGGACCGCAGCCTGTTATGACAACTTTTTTATTTCTGCCGTGACCTGATGGCGGAAGTTCAAGCTTTCCTGTATGCGGGACCTCGCTAGTCAGTTTTTGTGATGTAACTCCGACTCTTAAAAGCCAGTGAATATCACTTTTATTCCTTGCATCGAGACTTTTTCTGAGAATTGAAAATGAAATGTCATCAGCTCCTGTGAGCCTGATCAGTTTATTTTTAAGATCTGTACGTGAATAATCTGTCGGGAGCTTCAGTTCGAGTTCGGAATAACCCATTTAAAGTTATTTTTTGGGCTGTTCTTCTGTTTTCGGTTCAAAAACTTCTTTGCCGTCAACACATTTCCAGCCTTTCTTCATAAGTTCTTCATGGTCGAAATTAATACCGTCTTTTGCACAGTTCGCAAGAAGGAACTTCTCCATTTCAGGGAATTTTCCGATCCTTGAATAGATAAGTGCCGTGTTGCCGTTCTTTCTTTCCTTATGATTTATGTTCGCCCCTTTTTCAATAAGGAGCTTAACAAGGTCTGTATGTCCGTATTTTGCAGCCAGTGCAAGTACATGCCATCCTTCATAATCATATTCTTCTATATCAACTTTAGGAGCAATGACCTCTTTCCATTCGACATCAAAAGGATTCTGTTCCCACCACGGTTTACTTTCATTTTCCTTTCTGATCTTATCAAGCTCTTTTTTGGAAAGACGGACTTTCTTTTTCCATGTTTTCTTTCCTTCTTCGATTATGTAATTTGCTGTTTCAACAAGTCTTTTCTCTTTGCCTGGGTCTTTCGTGTCTATGTCCTGAGCTACTACATAGAAAAGCGGACCTCTTACATCTTCACCGTCAGTTTCTTCAAGTCTTGCACCTTTTGAAATGAGGAATTTCATGATGTCCACATATCCGCCTGCCGCAGCATAATGAAGCAGATTCTTCTGGTCGCGGTCATAAGAAGTTCTGATGGTCTCTCTTTCAAAAAGCATGTCCCTTTCTTCTTCCTTGTTCGGTCCGTAGACATAGATTATGTTCTCACGGCTCTGTTCTACATCGGTGACAAGAACCGGAGCGCCTTTAGCAACGAGCAGTTTAACAAGTTCAAGGTCGCCTTTTTCGATCGCATAGAAAAGCTCTGTTTTCTGGCGGAGCTTGACCTCTTTCTTGTCAAGGTCTTCTATCACTTTATCCATTCCGGGCTGAACCTTATCCTCGATCTTGAGAACGATGGGCTTCTTGCTGTATTTGACAGGTTTCGGCTTCCACACTTTTGCGCCTTTGCCGAGAAGGTACTTTGCAAGGTCCATATGTCCATATCTCATTGCGAAAATGAGAGGTGAGGATTCATATTTGTCTATTGAATTAAGGTCTGCCCCTTTTTTAAGCATCATGTCGACCATTTCTTTTGATCCGCCCTGTGCCGCCATCATAAGAGGGTTCCTTCCGAAGTTGTCAGCCTGTGAAATATCGGCTTTGGCTTCAATGAGCTTAGTAACAGTTTCCATGTCGGCTTTTCTTGCGGCCGCCATGAGAGCTGAATCGCCGTCATCCCTTTTTGAGTTCGGGTTCGCACCTTCGCCAAGAAGATAATCAACTACTTCTTTTTTGCCTTCAGTTACTGCAAAGTAGAGAGCAGATCTGCCGCGGTTGTCTTTAGTATCGACCGAAACACCGCTTGAAACCTGAGATTTTACAGTCGCGAGGTCACCTTTCTTTGCGGCTTCGACTATCGGAGGAAGTTCCTCTTTCTCTTCTACATCCACAAATTTAGGCTTTTCCTTTTTCTTCGCCTCTTCTGCGGCTTTCTGCTGTTCAAGGATCTTCGCGGTCTCCTCCATGCTCTTCTTGAGCTCGGCTTCCCTGTCAACGCATGCTGTCATTGCAACTGCGAAGGAAATACAAATGAAAACAAGAAATGATCTTCTCATCACAAACTCTCCTAAGGTAAAAATTGAACCTTTTCCACCATTACCCGGATTTTATACCCGTAAGCTGTCATTATATCAATTTTTTTTATATTAAATTTGCGTGTCAGAACAACCCGCCTCTTTTACGCAGTCCGTTCAGAAAATATTTGAAAGTGTAGAGCATTCCCCCTTTTTTCAGGGAGTTGAAAAGCTGTCTGAAGCGGTATTGAAGCCTGAAATATTTTCCCTGAAACGAATCTGCCGGCGTGAACGAGTATTTTTTTTCAAGCAGTTTTTCTTCTTCAAGGTGCCTTTCATCCATCACGGCGGTCGTTTTCTGTTCACCGTGTATCCTGAAATTTCCGAGAAAACTGCCGCAGTACATCCAATTCTTATGATCTTCATTTAGCAGAAGCCACAGTATGAAGTCGTCATCCATCAGTCTTGAAAGCTGTATGTCAAATCCCGGGAATCTTTTATGAACGGAGCTTTTCCAGAAGATCGACTGGTTGTAGGCTTTTATGTTCTCGTAGGAAAAACGGGGTGTTGCAGGTTCCATTGCAAAATGTTCGGATATTGTTCTTCCTTGTGCATCAATGCTTTTCCAGTTGCCGTAGCAAACAGTTTTTTCAGGATATCTTGAAAATAGATATACAACAGTGTTCAATGCCCCGGTGCATATTGTGTCGTCGCTGTTAAGCCAGTAGAATATATCCCCTGTCGCCAGTGCAAAACCTTTGTTCAATGCATCGCTCTGGCCTTTATCGGGTTCGCTTACTATCTTTTTCACGCATTTAAAGCTTTTTGCTATTTCGAGAGTGCGGTCTGTAGAGCCTCCGTCAATTAAGATCACTTCTACTTTGTCATATTGCTGGTCTTCAACGCTCTGAAGGGCCTGAGCAATGTACTTTTCGCTGTTGAAAGAGGGTATGATGATCGAAAATCTCACTTTTTCTCCAGTATTTCTTTGTAAAGTGAATAAAAATCCCCGGCACATTTTTTAAGGCTGAAATTATCTGCATAATACTGCCTGAGCGCAGGTTTTTCCCTGTTCTGAATGTTGGCAAGTTTTGCGGCAAGATCTGAAATGTCGCCGGTTTTAACGAGGTTGTGTTTCTGTATCTCACCCATTGCGCTTACTGTTCCGCCTGCATCAAATACGACAGAAGGCACATCGCACAGTCCGGCTTCCACGATCGTCAGCCCGAAAGCCTCTCCGGATGTGGGTGAAACGTTGACATCGGCACAGTTGTAAAGCAGGGGCATATCTTCCCTGTCAAGATACCCTGCGTGTATGTGTCTGAATTTATCTGATGAAAATTTGAGATCTGTTTTTCCTCCAGTGAGAAGAACGGTCTCTTTTCCTGTCTTTTCCGCTGCAAGGTCCATTATATCACAGATCAGGTTTTCACCTTTTGTTCCGCCTGTCAGTTTTTCGGCGGTTAGAAGCACGGTGAATGCATTTTCACCTATTCCGTATTTTTTGCGGCAGGCAGCTTTGTCAAGCGGTCTGAAAAGCTCTTCATCGATGCCGTAGCTGACTTTTTCAATTTTTTTCCCTTTCCACAGAGGACTTTTTTTCAAGGAGCTGAATATCCATTCCGAAGGTGACGCGGCGGTGATGTCAGTGCCTTGTATGATCGAGAGCTTTCTTTTGAAAAGTCCGGCAGTTGAGTCGCGTCCGAGAGCAGGGTAGATGTCAAGGTGAGGGCATTCACTGCACTGAGTTTCCCATTTTGTGCATCCTTTTGTGACGGTGCAGTGGCCGGTGAGAGCCCACATGTCGTGTATCGACCATATCAGAGGAGCTTTCTCTGCAAGTTCTTTTATCAGTTCCGTCTCGAAATAGCCTGAATGGATGTTGTGAAGGTGGATGATGTCTGGTCTGAACTGAGTTGCAGCTTTGAGTATTCCGTATTTTGAGAACGGCAGGAACATATATTCAAATCCGGCTTTCCTTGTTATGCGGTCTATTGTTTCCTCAATGATCCATCCGGCTCTGTTCCTCAGTCTGACCGTTCCGGGCTCTGTTGCTTTTGCCGATGCGAAAAGGACATCACAGCCGGAATGTTTCCTGAGTGCGGTTGCAATACCTGTTGCGGCAATGGCGGCTCCTCCGCCGTTATCGCTTTTATTTATCATGAGTATCTTCATGTGTCAGAGGATGTCCCTTAAAACTTTTTTGATCTTTCTGCGGATGCTTTTATTAAAGAATTCGCGCACTTCCTCCATGATCTCTTCATCGGTGCCTATCATGGGTGAAAATACCGGAAGTATGCTTCCGTCGTTCACTGCGGTCTCATATCTGTCTGTCGCTTTGACATTGCTTCCCGAGCTGTCTGCGCCTCCGTTTGCGACTAATGATACGGCCGGTACGACGCTGAGCCCGTTCTGT
>JAKLDO010000144.1 GCA_022703485.1 bacterium | reverse complement strand
CGGGCCAACTCGTGGGCTTTGAGGTTCGGCTGCGCCGCTACTTGCTCTTGAAAATATTGCAGGACTAATCCTTCCCGGCGGAGAAAGCTCGACTCTGCGTAAACTGCTTTTTCAGACAGGTCTTGACAATGCCATAAAAGATCATGTCAGAAACGGGATGAAGGTATGGGGAACATGTGCCGGAGCGATACTCTGCGCTTCAAAAATAGTCGGAGAGGACCCGTGCCTTTCAATTATCGACATAGAGATCGAAAGGAATCTTTTCGGGTCCCAACTATCAAGTTTCACTGAATTTAAAGTTATCCCCGAGATATCGCCTGAGCCGGTCAAACTGGTTTTCATCAGAGCTCCCGGCATTAAGAAGGTCTGGGGAAAAACAGAAATTCTGCTCGAAACAAGAGGTGTGATAGTCGCTGCGGAAAATGAAAGCGTCCTTGCAACAAGCTTCCACCCTGAGCTTTCACCCAATAGAGAGATCCACAAATATTTCATTAAAAAATCAGGCTTGCATGTGTCGGAAAGACCGTCTGTCGAATGGGACAGAACCCGATGGATGAAAAAATAGAATAATAAAAGTCAACATCCAAACCCGGTCCGTGATAAAATAAAACAACTTTTTTTATCTGAATTTCGTTAAACAATTAGCGGGAAGTTACTACAAACACAGAGGAAAAATGCAGAAAAACAAGTACAGGGAAACTGCATTCAGGATCATCGTGCCTATAGGTTCGATACTGATCCTGCTGTCAGTGCTTGAATTTCTTTCATGGTTCTATGTGGAATACTTTTCAGTTCCTACAACTGCATTCGATTTCAGGATCAGACAGCCTAAACCTTATCAGAACACTGATTATTTCTCGGAAGATTTTGTGAAAGAATCGTATCTTCAGCCCGGAGGCTGGCGTATCTCGGAAAAGACCGGGGATATAACTCCCAACGATTTTGACGGAAATCTGTACCACACAAGAAACGGTGAAAGAGTTACAGCCTTCACTCCTGAAAAACATGAGAATACTGTGTTTGTTTTCGGAGGCTCAACGATCTACAGTCTTGAAACCCCTGATGAATACACAGTGCCAAGCCAGCTTCAGCTTCTTTTCAATAAATTCCATCCCGGCAAATACCTTGTCAGGAACATGGGTATCATATCTTTTACGACAACTCAGCAGTTACGGCTTCTTAAAACGGTAACTGATATAAAAAAAGGTGATATCGTTATATTCTATGACGGTGTGAATGAGATTTTCCTGAACATTTTCTATGCAAACCCTCACTCATCAATGGTCAAAGTCGCTAAGCAGAACCTTGACACTCTTTCATGGATCTTCAAAGTCACAGTCATCATGTCAGAAAGATTTTACTTTGCGAGACTCTTCCTCAACCCTGTCGATCACGGAATCCCGAAACATCTCGGAGATGACACTTTTATCAATAAAATGGCAGAACTGTCAGAACGGGAATTCGCTCAGAACATTATTGAAGCTCACAGATATTCAACAGAAAAAGGGGCTGTTTTCTTTCATTTTCTCCAACCCCAGTTCTATTCCGATGATTTTTACACCGAGTATGAAAAAGAACTTAAAAAGAACAAATATATTATGCCGGGAGGTGTGGAGGAATCATTTAAAAAAGGGTATCCGCACCTGAAAAAAGTTACTGCGGAGCTAGGCAGATCAATTAACAGCTATGATCTCAGCGGAATATTTGACGGACACAAAGATGGAGATGAGTACTTTCTTGACAGTGTCCATGTAAACCACACAGGTAACAGGGTTGTTGCAGAAAATATCTTTAAAATTATCAGAAGCTCACGATAAACAGGTCATCTACTTTTTCTCACCGAGCATTTTTAAAAACAAAGCAAAAATATCTTCTGCCTCCTCCTCTTCTTCTTTTTCCTGCTCTTCTTCATCTTCTACTTCTTCATTATCAACAGCAACATTGTTATCAATTACAAAATCATCATTAACAACAGATTCATCTTGAACAACCAATATATCAGAAACAGCAGATTCATCCATGGACTGCTCTTCCTCAGCCGCCGTATCCTGAATTTCATCTGTTAAAGGAATATTTTCAATATCATTTTCCTGTATCTCCAGATTACTGCATGAAAAAAGAAGAGTAACTGAAAAAAACAAACTGAACACAAATATATTTTTCATGGCCGCCTCCATATAAAGGATAGTCGTTTATCAAAGAACATGTTTTATTTTAACATCATTCCATGTTTTTAACAAGATTTTAGGACTACCATATCCTAATTGTTTTTGGCTTTTTTAATAAACTATGTAAAATAGCTTCTGTGCATATTTTATTTTTCGAGGATTTATGACAAAATTCAAAGTAATTACAGCTGTTTTATCATTTTTTATCTTATTTTCATCATGTAGTGTTGATGATGCTGGAACAAGCGATTTTGAAAATGCCTCCGATGATGACATTATTGAGCAGTCTGAAAACGATGGTCTATCCGACCAAAGTAACGAAACAGATGAAATAACAGATACCGGAACTGATAAGGATATTTTCTCAGACACAGACACAGATGGAGACAGCGAAACTGAAATATGCGAAAATGGTGAAGGGATCTATGCTATTACAGGGACAGACAATTTTGGGAACTATGCGGGTACCGTTCAGATATATGATGGAAAATTCATACGGATCGTGACTTACAGCGATCTTTCCTTTGAAAATAAGACAGCATCTCTTGTTCTGACAGGGACACTATCAGGAGATGCTGAACTGGATGTCACTTTTTCTCTCGAAACGGTAGGATTCATTGAGAGCGTCGGCGAAATGACAAGAACAGGCATTGACACAGCTCCGGTACAATTCAGCGGCAAACTGGCTTTTGACGGATGCAACACATATTCAGGAATAATTACAGGAAGTAACAAAGACGGTGAATACAGTTTCAACGATAAATGGAAATGGACCGACTATACTGACGGTGCCCCGATATGGAAAAACGAACGAATAGAAGTTCCCAACGGTCCGGAACCTGGAGAAACGACAAAAGCTACGCTCAAAGAGACATTCAAGTCGTTCCATGAACTTCCCGATGTTGCAAAATACAGCGACAGAGAAGAGTTCAAAAAATTCATACATTTAATGGTCATAGATACAACTGATTACGATTTTTATCAGAAGAATCCTGATATTATCCGTGTAATACAAAAAATACCTGATACCATTTCACTTGCTGAAAGCTGGATGAGAAATAACGCATACAGCCATAAAATGTCTGAAAAGGAAGTCTATTTCGATACTGACATTTCAGATATCATGATAAATGAGCTCGGCATGGTATCCCACTGGAACGGCGAGAAATACGAACAGGACGGTGATTCACTGCTGTGGACTGGTGTCTATGTAGCTGCTCTTTCAATGAAATATATGATAACAAATGATTCTTCCACTCTTGATAAAATGTTGAAGTCCCTTAACGGAATAATAGCGTGCCTTGACATCACACCTGACCCTTCCGCTGATTTTGCAAGGACTTTACGGCTCAGACTTGACAACGGTGACCCTGAATTTCACGCAGGTACCGGAACAAAAACATGCAACGGAGTTCCTTATAACCAGATAGAATACAAGGAAAACGGCAACAACGATATGTCAAAAGGCCCTAAAATCGGCTTTTTGTGGGCATATCAGGTGCTTAAAGACAAACCTGAGCACAAGACCACAATAACTGCAATGGCGGAAGCCCTTAAAAGAATGCGGGAAAATCACCCAGTATTCAAAGATTCAAAGACAAATCAGGCATCTTCAGACCTCATACTTGCAGTTCTGATGACACCCCTCGGCACTGGATACATGGATGACAGACTTAAATATCTCACCGAAGGCAACGGAATGTTCACCGTAATAAAGGAATATTATGAATCAGACCTTCTCGTGACAAATCAGTACGGTGTAAGCGACTGGTCCGGGAATCACCTCACGGTATGGGGCATCTATAACGACCTTATCACATACAGACTTCTCGGTAACAATGAAAATGAAAACTTCATGAAAGGGATCATGACAAAGGCCGGAAATCTGATGAAATATAACAGGACGGGTCTTTACCAGCTTATGACAGGTACTGCCGGAAGCTCACTGGATACAGATTCAGTTGAAGATGCATTGTGGAGAATGAGGGAGATCCCTCTCGAAAGGGCAAAATACTTCGTCAACTGGGAAATAAATCCCGGATATTGCGTA
The DNA here is from genome assembly GCA_022703485.1 of bacterium. Taxonomy (GTDB): domain Bacteria; phylum UBP6; class UBA1177; order UBA1177; family UBA1177; genus JAKLDO01. Next base: position 764 of record JAKLDO010000144.1, on the reverse strand, counting down.
TCACCTCTTCCCGAACTTTTCTGGAAGAACGACTGGACAACAAGCAACCGGAAACAGAGCATACGGGCATATCCGGTATTTGAAAAATCAGGTACGAACTATTTCTGGAAAGACAATATACTGAACGGCAACATTGGCGGAGGCGGCGGAGAGAGCAGCAGCGGGCTTGATTTCTATATCGCCTACTGGTTCGGAAGGTTCAGTAATGTGATATCATTTGACGAGTAGTTTCTTTTCCCACTCAAAGGCGGTTTTGCAGATAAAATCTATGTCCTGATATTCCGGTTTCCAGTTAAAGGTCTTGAGTATTTTTGCATTATCCGCTATCAGAAGTGCGGGGTCTCCAGCTCTTCTGCCTGTCATGACAACTTTAAAATCCCGGCCGCTAACTTTTTTGACAGATCTTATTATTTCAAGGACAGAAGAACCTTTTCCATAACCGCAATTGAAAATATCGGACATTCCACCCCTTTCAAGGTGATTTAATGCCTCGATATGAGCCTTTGCAAGATCGGTAACATGAATGTAGTCTCTCACGCCTGTCCCGTCAGGAGTATTGAAGTCCGTACCGAAAACAGAGATCGAATCCCTTGAACCAAGCGCCGCCTGACATGTAACCTTTATAAGATGCGTTGCATTCGGGAAGCACTGCCCTATTCTGCCGTCAGGATCAGCTCCTGCAACATTGAAATAGCGCAAAATGACGAACTTAAAACCATTATTGGCCTTTGCCGCATCACGGATCACATTTTCGCTCATCAACT
>JAKLDO010000143.1 GCA_022703485.1 bacterium | reverse complement strand
CAGCAAAATTATAAATGTAAAGCAAACTCTTAAGCGCAAATTCACTTAGTCTCCGTAATATAGCACGGCATTTAGTAATCATTAACAGAGCAGTTTATTTTTGCAAGTAAATAAACAGGTGGGAGCTGAAACTAATACATATTCTGTTTCTCGAATTTACCGGTAATTCAGGGAGATATTTTCAGATCGTTGGATTAAGACAGTTCTTACTTAGCTGCGAAGAATGCGCCGAGTTCTTTTCCTGCTTTTGCGAATGATTCGCCGAGTCTTGTGGAAGCGTCGAAATCGAATCCGCCGAATGTGCCGCCGGGTACATTGTTCATTTCATATGTTGCAACCGGGTTGCTCATGTCAGCTGTTTTATAAATATCGATCTGGAAGCTTACATAAGCATCCTGTCTTGAAATACCGATGTTCCAGCCCGGCTCAAGCTTTGTGATCGTAAGGACCATTGTAAGCTCAGCGTCGGTGACCTTTGTTCCGATCTCAAGTCCTGCATCTTTTGCTTTTTCGTTGATGAGAGTCTCGAATTTAGGTGTGAAAACCGCATCTTTCTGAGTGTCCCATTTCTCTTTCCATGCATCGCCTTTGCCGGCTTCTTTCTTGTTGAGCTCAGTAACTTTTTCATTTACATAATCAGCTTCTGTCGCGAATTTGCCGACTCTTGCCTTTGAATAGTCGAACTGGACTGCGATCTTCTTCACGCCGTTAAGGTAACCTTTTGTGTTGTCGCCTTTTTTGTACTTTACCATTGAGCATGCAACAGCAAATACAAGTGTAAGAACTACGACTGCGATCAATGAAATCTTTCTCATAAAACCCTCCAAAAATTAATAAATAGGACCGACTCCTGAGAAAATAAGAAATATGGAAATTATGTCAAGAAAATAGACCGTTCCTGTGTCAGTTTTCAGATTATTAATTATTGATTTTTTCAAGCTCGCTTGAAAGGTCCTCCCATTTCTGCATCAGTTCAAGGAGCTCATCATCTATGGTCGAGATCCTTTTTCCGACTGAGGCAGGGTCTCCTGAACCTGCTGAGAGTTTTTCTGAAAGGCTTTTCTTTTCATTCTCTTTTGAATTTATAAGAGCCTGAACGCTATCGAGATCTTTTTTAAGTCTGTTCATTCTGTTGCGAAGCTCTTTCTGCTGAGTGAAATCACTTTTTCCCTTGCTGACAGGCTGATCGCTCTTAGCCTCAGGACCATCCTCTTCAATGATGTCGTGTCCGTAACGGTCAAGATATTCCTGATAGGTCCCCGGGAAATTCATGATGTCGCATCTGCCCCTGAAATAAACGACCGAAGTGGCAAGCGAGTTGATGAAATGGGAGTCGTGTGAAACGAAAATTATCGTTGCATCAATATTCTGAAGAGTCCGCAGAAGGATCTCTTTCGAATCTATGTCAAGGTGTGTCGTCGGCTCATCCAGAAGAAGCAGATTTCCCGGATTCATTATCATTTTTATGAAAGCGAGCCGCACCTTTTCTCCACCGCTGAGAACTGCGATCTTCTTATCCCAGTCATCCTCATAGAAGAGGAAACACCCGAGCAGGGTCTTCACCTTGGTCATCATGTCAAAAGGTGCGATCGATTCAATGAAGCGGATGACGGACATCTCGCCCGGAAGAAGCGTTATCTCGTGCTGTCTGAAATAGCTCACCTCGACATCTTTTCCGAGCCTGCATTCGCCTGAAGTGGGTTCGATCTCGCCGCCGATTATGTTCATCAGAGTCGATTTGCCAAAACCGTTACGCCCTACAAGCGCAATGCGCTCTCTTCTTGAAATTATCCTTTTATAATCGGCAATTACATCAATGTCGCCGAAACTGTGGTAGACCTTATTGAGCTCAACAGCTATCTCACCGCCTCTTTTGGGATCGGGAAGCCTGAAAGTCATTTTCGGCGGAGTCCTCGGCAGGGTTATCAGTTCATCCTTCAGTTTTTCCATCTGCTTGTACTTTGACTGTGCAAGAGGTGCAGTCGCCGCGTTGAAACGGTTCTTTTCATAGAAATCGTTCAGTATTTTTATCTCGTCGAGCTGTTTTTCACGCTGTTTTTCAAGCACTTTCAGCCGAGCTTCCTTTTCAACGAGATAGAAGTCATAGTTGCCGCGGTATATGTTCACATTGCCGGCAAAAACCTCCCAGGTCTCTTCGACAATACGGTTGAGAAAGTCCCTGTCATGCGAAACGAGCAGTGTCTGACCGTCGAATTTCATCAGCCAGTCGGCAAGGAAATCGATCGTTGCGATATCGAGGTAGTTCGTAGGCTCGTCAAGAAGTATGACATCCGGCTCTCTGACAAGCACCCTCGCAAGGGCTATCCTCATCTGCCAGCCGCCGCTAAGGGTCTTTGCCGACCTTCCCCAGTCGCTTTTTGAAAAACCGAGATTGAGAAGTATCGTCTCCACCGAGTTCTTCTTTCTTGTCTTGACATCAAGCGAATGAAGTTCCTCGACCACCTCTGCAAGTTCTTCACAGATGGAATCGTCAGGATTGTCGGTGCTTTCGAGTATTTTTATAAGCTCAGCCTCCCTTGCGCTCAGCTCGTTGAACCTGTCAGAGTTCAGCCATGCCGAAACTTCCTCAAAGACCGTGCCTTTGAAATCATAGACTGCCTGCTGCGGAAGATACTCGATCACCGCGTTCCTTTTTGTTGTTATCTCACCCGTATCCTGATATTCGATCCCGGCTATTATCTTCATCAGGGTCGATTTCCCCGAACCGTTCATCCCGACAAGAGCGGTCCTGTTCTTGGAAAGGGGGATCGTGATATTTTTCAGGATCGTCTGTCCTGCGTACTGTTTTGATATCCCGCTTAAAAGAAGCATGTCATCCCTCCGGAAAACTTAAGCGGCATTCTACAGATTTTTTTCAAAAAGAAATAGAAAACTTTTTTACTTCTGATATATATAGGCAGATTGATGTCTGTTTTATGCCGGAGGTTTTTATGTTCAGAGTTCTTTCAGTATTTGCTGTAGTAATGCTATTTGCAACTGTTGAAGCCAGAAGCTGCAAGGATGTGGATGAAAGTTTCAAGAAAATGATCGGTGAGATGAAGGAGATCTGGAAGAGTGAAGATGCACAGACGGAAAAGGAGATCAATGAGATAGAAGCCACTATCATGGACATGGAGAAAAATATCGATGCCCACATGAAAAAGCTCGATGACTTCATGAACGGTGAGAAGGAGAAAGAGCTCGAAAAGCTGAAAGTAAAGCATGAAGAGGAGATGAAGAGCCTTGAAAAAGCCTCAAAGACATTTGTAGGGAAATATGAAAAGGACATCGCGGCCAACGCTGCAAGGATAGAAAAGATCGCGAAGGATGTAGCAGAACTTGAAAAGAAGATAGCTGAACTTGAGAAGGTAAGGGATGCGATAGATGCCGAATATCAGAAGGCCGCTAAAGATAAACAGAACGAGATAGATAAAATAAGGACCGTTTCCGAAGATGAGGACAGAAAATTCTTCGAGGAAGCGAAAAAGGAATATCAGGCTAAATTTGATGTCCTGAACGCAAAGCAGGCGGAGTGGGAGAAAAAAGAGACCGAGTGGATCGCAAAAGTTGATGCTGTTGATAAGGAGATAGAGGCGTATTCCGTTGAAATGGCCAATAAACTCGGCGAGATACAGGCCGGAATTGAAAAAAGGAGAGAAGAGCTTAACGCAAAATATAAAGATGCCGAGCTTGAAGCGAAGAACATGGAGCTCGACATGGAGCTTGCAAAAAAGTCAGAAGAGATGAACAAGGAACTTAACAAATACCGTGAGGAGAAGCTCGCTGAAAAGAAACAGAGGGAGTTCGACCTCGACAGGTTCAGAATGGAAAAGCACGACTTCAAGAAAGTTAACGATGCGCAGATAGCATCAGCCCTCAAATTCAAGGATGACAAGGTCGCATCAAGAAGGGCGGAGCGCAAAAGAAGGGATGAAATGTGGGAAAAAGAGAGGGTCAGCGCGGAGAACAGGTACAAAACCACTCTCAGTTTCAAGTTCGGAAAGCCGCTTGAACTGGTGCTTAGTAAAAAAACAGCACTTGAAAAGGAAAGTATCGCTCTTACTGAAAAGAATACGGAGCTCAGAGGAAAAGCGTCGAGAGAAAAGGATGATTTCATGAACGCGAACCAGCAGAGCCGTGTCGATGCGGAAGATGTCTACAGAGCTCAGAGAGAGAGGATCAACGCCCAGTTCGACGGAAAGCTCCTTGCAATGAAGCAGAAAGAGGAAGCGAGGAAGGAAGAGCTTGAAAAGAAACGGACCATGCTCATGGAAAAGAAAAATAAGAACCGTGAAAAAAGGCAGGCTCTCCTTGATAAGAAGAAAGAGCAGTACGAAAAAGAAAAAGCAAAGTGCAAGTGATCCGTTGAAAAAAACCGATTGACATACACACATTTATACATACAATTGTAAGTGTTATTGTCTGTATCGGGAGTTGAAGAATGTCAAGAATCAAAACAACTTTTACGCTGAATGAAGATGTGGTTGCGGAGCTGGAGACATTTTCAAAAGGTCTGGCAAAGAAGAAAAGTCATATTATCGAAACGGCTCTTTCAATCTATTTTGATATGATGGACAGTCATCTTGCTGAGAAAATGTTGAAAGATGTTGAATCCGGTGAAGAAGAGCTGGTTGATGCTGAAAAAGTTTACAAGGATCTCGGCATTAACTGATGCAATACAAAATTCTCTTTACAAAGTCGGCTGTAAAAATGCTGGAAAAGATAGATTTTCCGGTTCAGAAACTCATAAGGATCAAGCTCGACATCCTTTCAAAAGATTTTAATGCACTCGATAACAACCTGAAACAGCTTAAAGGCGAAAAAAACATATACCGTCTCAGAGTCGCCGACTACAGAGTGATTTTTGAGAAAAGAGATTCCGAACTGATCCTTTTGATAATCCGCATCGGTCACAGAAAGGAAGTTTATTTTGATGTCAAGGCAAAGTAGAAATGTCCGGTTTTGAGCAAAGTAGAAATGTCCTAAATTGAACATATTTCCTCCTGATTT
>JAKLDO010000142.1 GCA_022703485.1 bacterium | reverse complement strand
ATACCAAAGAGGTTGTTTTTATTAAAGTTTTTTCTTAACTTTCTGTTCTTTTTATTTTGAAATCGAACGGGTTAGGAAATATCTGATCAAGTTATGTCAGTGAATTTTTTTTGTACGGGGTGTGTTATGAAAAAATTATGTTTTGTTTCCGTTTTTTTCAGTTTTATTCTGTTTTCCTGCGATAGTGACAGTAAAAAGGAAGACATTAACGATGTTGATAATATTGAAGTGAATGATACACCAACAGACACCGATGAAATAAATGATAATCCGTTTTTAGATGATGAATCGGATGCAGATGTCGATCAGCCGGTTGAAAATGACACAGACGACATTACGGAACCTGATGAACAGGAAGCTGATTCCGATGAAAGTTCCGATGAAAGTCCTGATGCTGATACAGATGATGATACCGACATAGTTGATGACGGCAGTTGTGCAAAGATAAGTGTCGGGAAAAAATATGATTTCGGTACAGTAGTTCATGGAAGTAAAGTGTCAAAACACATTACTTTATGTAATTCATGTACGGAAACAATAACGCCGAATGTTTTGAAACCGGGTGAGTTTTCAGGAAAATGCGGCAGTTTCAATATAGAAAATGTTAAAGTGAATGGAATTTCCGTGAATACAGACTCCGGTTTTGACATACTGTTTTCGATGTCTCTGGGAAACGGTGAGTGTGCTGAAATGGACGCAACTTATGATTCGGGTCTGGGAGAATATTATCCTGAATTGATGTATTGCGAAGTAAAAGGTTCTTTATCTGACGGATTTGATTATTCTGTACTGTTTACGGGAACTTCCGGGGCAAGTGCTGTAACAACTGAAGCTGAATGTCCGGCAGTCAGTGATCTATGCTACATTGACGGAATGTGTTATGCACAAGGTTCAGCTGATCCGTCTAATTTGTGTAAAATCTGTAATCCTGAAACTCCGGATGTCTGGTTCAATGCAAGCGAAAACAGTGTCTGTGACGACGGTTCGCTGGATACAACAGGTGATAAATGTAACAGCTCGGGTGTCTGCGCTGGAACAGCTGGTGCGCCGGTTCCGCCGGAGATAGCTGAGATAAGCGCCGGATATTCCTTTACTTGTGCTCTCGGTAAGAACGGGAAAGCATATTGCTGGGGTTTGAACAATAGCAACCAGGTAAGTCCTGAGTCTGCCGATTTCAAATTTCCGAACCCAGTTGAAATATCGGTATCCGGCGGTTTAAAGTCTATAAGTTCAGGAAATATGCATGCCTGTGCGGTATCAAACAGTGATACGGTTTACTGCTGGGGAAACAATCTGAACGGTCAGCTCGGCAGAACCGGTTCCGATCTCGGGGCTCCTTCTGCTGTGGCTGGAATTTCCGGAGCGGTGGATGTGTCTGTCAATGGTTATCATTCGTGTGCTCTTTTGAACGACTCCACGGTAAAATGCTGGGGAAAAAATGAATCCGGGACACTGGGAGACGGAACAACTGATGACAGTTCTACACCTGTTTCAGTCGCTGGACTTGAAAATGTTTCAATGATTTCAGCAGGATTCGATCATGTGTGTGCGGTAATTGATGACGGAACGGTAAAATGCTGGGGTTCCAATGAATACAGCCAGCTGGGAACTTCAACTGCCGATTTCAGTTCGATTCCTGTTGAAATTGAGGGAATTGATGATGCTGTGGCAGTAAGTTGCGGCAGATATCATTCCTGTGTGCTTCTGTCGACCGGAAAGGTGGAGTGCTGGGGAGATAGTGACTACGAACTGCTCGGCAGCTATTTTACTTTGCAGTCGAATTTGCCGGTTGAGGCAATGATAACCGGAAAAGCAGCATCAGTAGTTGCGGGAATATCACATTCATGCGCTGTTCTTGAAGATCACAGTGCAGTATGCTGGGGATATAATGAATACGGACAGCTCGGAGCAGGCTACACATCAGGCGGAAGCTTTGTAAAATATCCGGTCGATGTCAGAAATGTTTCCGGCGACATTGAAAAAATTGCATGCGGAACTGCACACACCTGCGTTGTTTTCACAGACGGATCTGTCAGGTGCTGGGGAAACGGTGCATACGGAACTCTTGGAACAGGAAACGAAACATCGTCCTTGATCCCGCTCGAAGTAATCTGGTAAAATTTTTAAATACCCCGGCCCTTATTTTGACTATCCCTCTCATTTCAAGTATATATTGAGCCTGTTTTTTTCGGGAATAAGATTGTGGATCTCTATTTAGCGCCTCTTGCAGAAATAACTTCAAAGGAATTCAGGGTGCTGTGCTATCAGGGCGGTGCTGATATCTGTTACAGTGAGATGATTTCGGCGAAGGCTGTCACTTTAAAGAACAGAAAGACGATTTTGCTTGCACAGATCGAGGAGAGCGAGCAGAAGACTTATCTCCAGTTCTTCGGCGGAGATCCCGATACGATGAAAGAGGCGGTGACGATAATTCTTGAAAAGGTGAAACCTTACGGGATCGACATAAATGCAGGGTGTCCGGTGAGGAAGGTCGTCGCCCAGAAAGCCGGTTCGGCACTGATGGACGATCCCGTCCAGCTCGGAAAGATCGTCAAAGCGGTAAGAAGCGTCACAGACCTGCCTCTGTCGGTCAAGATCAGAAAGGGTTTCAAGACACCTAATTATCTCAACTGCGCAATGGAAGTGCAGGACATGGGCGCCGATATGCTTATCGTCCACCCGAGGCTCAGGACCGAAATGTTCATGGGAGTATCAGACCACACAGTTTCGATAGAACTGGCAAATATAATGAAAATACCTGTCATTCATTCAGGCGATGTGAAAACGCCGGCAGACCTTGATAAATTCAGGGATTCGAACATAAAAGGGATAATGATAGGCAGAGGCGCGCTCGGAGCACCGTGGGTATTCGATGTTCTCAAAGGAAATAAAGTGTCTGATGAAAGAAAAAAACAGATGATGACAGAACATTTCAGATACTACCTTAATATAAAGGATGTAAAGTTCGGGCATACCATGTTCAGAAGACATGCATCGTGGTATTCCACTGGACTGAGAGGAAGTTCCGAGTTCAGGAACATGATATTCAGTCCTAAAACGGACATTGAGACAGCAAAAAGCAGAACAATGGAATTTTTCGGGGTGGACCTGTGAAAAGAATAATAGGGCAGAGCGAAACCGCAAGGAACATGAGACGGTTCCTGCAGTATGCGACAAAAGAAGGCAGATACATGATAGGCGGCGAGTCGGGGACAGGAAGGCATTTCCTCGCTAAACTTATCAATACCAAGCTCTACGGAAGCGATTCGATCAGCAACATCGTGAAACTCTCAGCACCGGCGGACCTTTCAAAACAGGGACAGATATTCATAGCATCTGACAGAGCTCTTTTTGATGCGACAGCACCCATAATGACCTCAAGCATCTGGCTTGACCCGCTCAGGGAAAGAGAGATCGACATAGCCGAACTTACGGAATTTTTTATACAGCAGTCAGGAGCATCGTCAGAAAGATGGTACACGCCGAAATCCATGAAGCTTCTTGTTGATTACTGGTGGCCTTATAATGTGAAAGAGCTGAAAAAGGTCGTCACCACAGAGGAAGGATACAAGGCGCTGCCTTACGCCAACATGAAAAAGATACTTTCAAATTACAGCGCTACCGAGATCGTCTCGATAAAAGTGGAAAGTTTCTGGAGCGAACTGGGTGACAATGTCAATCCGGGCAAGTTCTATCAGCTTTTCATCGATTCAATAGAAAGGGTTCTTATAAAATCGGCTCTCAAGCAGTGTGACGGGTCAATTTCAAAGACGGCACAGCTTCTGAACATCCACCGCAACACACTTGCCCAGAAAATGAAGAAGTTCAGGATAAAGAATTGAAGAACATATATCCGATAATGAACATTGAGCCAGGCTCCAAGCTCGATGAACAGCTTTTCATAAAGTGCCTTGCCGTGTCTCCTAGATACATTCAGCTCAGAATGAAAGGGGGATCTGATGAATTGATCGCAAAAACAGCATCAGTTATGGTAAGTATCAGGAATTCAAAAGGATCTTCATCAAAAATAATAGTCAATGACAGCCTCGAAGCGGCAGTTCTGTCAGGTGCCGACGGAGTTCATTTCGGACAGGACGACCTGAGTCCTCTGAAAGCCAGAGCTCTGTATCCCGGTCTTGTGATAGGGTGGTCGACCCATACAATTGAACAGATCATTAAAGCAAACGCGATGGACATTGACTATATAGGGTTCGGACCGGTTTTCCATACTGCCACAAAAAAAATGGCGGACGCCGTTGTCACCGAACTGGTGCAAAGGGCGGCTGAAATATCTGCTCATGAAATAGTTTTTATCGGCGGTATAAACAGGAATAATATTGAATTCCTTCCCTCAGGTGATAAAATCTTCTACGCGCTTATTTCGGGACTTGATGAAATACTTTCCGGCGGTAAGTAATGAAAGATCAGATAAAGATCATTGTCGTGGATGATTCGGTACAGGCGAGAAGACAGCTTGAAAAAATACTTACATCACAGGGATATACAGTAGTTCTTCTCGAAAACGGAAAGACCCTTTCCACGGTTGTGGACCTTGAAAAACCCGACCTCATACTGCTTGACATTGTTATGCCTGAAGTCGACGGTTTCAAAGTGATGCAGAACATCACGAGGGATTGCGACATGTTCAATATACCTGTTATCTTCCTGACAGGTAATGACGACAGCGATTCAAAAATACGGGCTTTCGACCTCGGTGCCGTTGACTACATCGTTAAACCGTTCAATCCGGCTGAAGTGAGAGCAAGGGTCAAAGTCCATCTTAGAAGCGCTTTCCAGCTTAATACGATAATACGCGAACAGGCTTCAAGGCTCCGTCAGATAACAGAGGCGAGAGATTCCATCCTTGTGAAACCGGCAGACCTTCCGGAAGCTAAATTCTCCGTGCTCCATTCTGCGGTTCTTGAAGCGGGCGGAGATTTCTACGATGTAATAAAAGTATCAGACAGCCGTTATGTATATTTTGTGGCCGATCTCAGCGGGCATGATATTGTGACAAGCTTCATGGTGCCTGCCCTGAAAGCGCTCATAAGGCAGAACTCCCAGCCGGTGTATTCGATCGAGGAAACACTTTCAATGATGAACAGTGTGCTCCTTGAGATACTTGATGACGAGA
>JAKLDO010000141.1 GCA_022703485.1 bacterium | reverse complement strand
CCGCCGAATTCATTAAGAATGTCGTTCTTCTCCCTGACATGTTTTGAAGTATCGTAAGGTCTTTCCTCTCTGTGTCCTGCGACCTTTTCCCTGAAATCGGGATCGACCGGCCACGGTGTTTTACCATAGACACCTTTCACGAGATTTACGAACTGGACGGAAGTGTTATCGTAGAAAGCTTTACCGCTTTCCTTGTTGATGACACTGCTGACCGCCTGAATTCCGACTATCTGGCTTGTCGGTGTCACCAGAGGCGGAACTCCGGCATCAAGTCTTACCATCGGAACCGTGGCAAGCACTTTCTGAAGCTGATGACCGAGCTTTGCCGCCTGAAGCTGTGACAGCATGTTCGTGTACATTCCTCCCGGTATCTGGGCGACCCGTACTATTTCGTCGGGTTCAGGAAAGTTGAAATATTTCTCTATAGCCTGAGTAAGTTCGGTGACTTTTTGTGTGTCATCAGCCTTGGCCGCTGTAATTGCATCATCAAAAAGCCTGTCTATCTCAGGCGGAAGCTTGTCTGTTGAAGGATCAAAATCTTTCGGGAACATTTTATATTGGTCATATGAGCACAGTTCGTGTCTGATGCCGAAAAGCTCTTTCCTGATGTCCTTTACGGCAGAAAGGTTCACACCTGTTTCAAGCCCGAGTTTCGCAGCAAATATCTGAACGAGCTCGAAGGCCGGAGCGGCAGGACCGCCTGCAAAAGGCATAACGACTGTATCAACTATGTCAACGCCTTTTACAATGGCCATGAGAACACTGCCGAGACCGTATCCCGGAGTGCAGTGAGTATGGAGATCAACGGGGATCGAGACGCTCTTTTTCAATGCTGAAATGAGCCTTGATGAAGTTTCAGGATCGATAAGACCGGCCATGTCCTTTATCGAGATCATGTCGGCTCCCATCTTTTCAAGTTCTACAGATTTTTTTACAAAATAATCGACCGAGAAAAGATCGGAAGGAAGTTTTTTACCTTTTAAGAAAGCAGTTACTTTATCTCTGAATGTGAACTTCGGGTCCACCGTGTAGCACACACAGCAGTCGGCAAGGCCGCCGTTCTCCTTGACATATCTGATCGTCGACTTCATGTTGTCAAGATCGTTGAGAGCATCGAATATTCTCATTATGTCGATACCTGACTTCACGGCGTTCCTGTTGAAACCTTCGATGACATCTTCAGGATATGGATTGTATCCGAACAGGTTGCGGCCTCTTGAAAGGGCGGTGAGCTTGCTTGCAGAGCCGACACCCGCTTTTATTTTTTCAAGACGGTCCCACGGGTCCTCGTTCAGATAACGCATTATTGAATCCGGAACTGCGCCGCCCCATACTTCCATTGCATAGAAACCGGCATTTTTGAACATCGGCAGAAGCCTGTCGACCTGGTTCTGGTTCATTCTCGTGGCGAACTGTGACTGCTGTCCGTCACGCAGTGTCAGGTCCCTGATAAGCAGTTTTTTACTCATTTCCAGCCTCACTCACTTTCAAAATATGTTCAAGCAGACCCTTCCACCCATTCCCGGAACTGATATTATCAGGGTTGGGCCTGTATTTCAATATATATTCATTACTACTGAATTTATTAATTTTTTCAATGAGTTCAGATATATTGCCAGTTTTAAAGAATATTGCAGGATGGTCTGCAAAAATTTCTCTGAACAGTTCAAGGTCTGAAGCGATAACAGGTTTCTGACACGCCAGTGCGATCGATGCAATGCCGCTTCCTGTTACCGAAAGATAGGGCAGCACCATGGCATCGCATGCTGAAATGAGCGTTCTTGCTTCAGATGATATGAAATACCTGTTCATCACGATCAGCCTTTTGCAGCTGCCGCTCAGTTCCGTGAGCTCATTTTCTATTTTTTTATCGAAACATTCCCCTGCTATGATGCCGACAGCATCGGCCGATCCGGATATCGCCGAAGCAAAAAGTTCCGCACCCTTGTATTTTCTAACGAAACCGAGGAAAAGGAACACAGTCGAACTTTCATGAATGCCGAGGCTTTTCCTTGCAGAATCCCGCGGAATGAGCGGAAGATACTGGGAATAATCAGGATGGTTGAAAACAGAGGCCGGTGTACTGCATACTGATGCGGCTTTCCGCTTTTCCTCATCAGACTGGACGATGATATGGTCTCCGAGAGAAAAGGTGAGCTTTGACACGATACGGTCCGCAAGCCTGTTCAGCAGTTTTCTGCCGTGTCCCAGAGAATTGTGAGCAATTATTACTGTACGATGACCTTTTGTAAGAAAGAGGAACGGTATGAAAAGGTATGCAAAGACCCATATCCAGTGAGGAACGATGATAATATCGGGTCTGAACTTTCTTACTTTCAATGCCGCTGTCAGTGGTGAAAAAGGGTTGGCATAATGAAAAATGCGCTCAACATTATAAAGAGGCTGCATTTCAGTTTCTTTGGCAGTATTGGACCCTGCAGGATAGAGGAAGTCGGGGTACTGCTTTTTAAAACCGATGAACTTGAGCTCGTGACCGTTATTGACGATCTCATTTGCGAGAAAATGGTTGTACTGCGCTATTCCGCCTTTAAAAAGAATGTCCGGTCCGGCAAGAACTATCTTCAAGGATCAGTCCTTCTCTTTTGGTGTAAGTGTATCTTTTCTCTGGAAATACCGGATCTCTTCAAGCATTTTCCTGTTAGCGGAGATCAGGTCGGATATTATACCTATGAGAAAAGTCTGGAAACCTGATATCATCAGTACAGCAGAAAGGATGAGGCTCTGGATGTGCCCGTCGCCGGATCCGTAAAAATAATAGAACACGAATCTTGAACCGAGTGCGAAACCGGCAAGAAAAAGGATGCCTCCGATGAATGCGAAGAACCTGAAAGGGCGGTAGAGAATGAAGATCCTTCCGATAGTAAGGACCGATCTCACGATATATCCGGACATGCTCTTGAAAAGTCTGCTTTTTCTTGTGGGAGGGTTGACAGATATGGGGACCGAGACGATCTTTATCCCTTTGTTGCGTGCCTGAATTATTGTTTCAAGTGTGTAGGAATATTTGGAAAATACTGAAAGTTTGAGCGCCGCCTCCCTGCTGAACGCCCTGAATCCGCTGGGAGCGTCAGGAACATCTGTGCCTGATGCAAGACGGACTACAGCACTGCCTGCTTTCTGGAGCACTTTTTTGATGAATGAGAAATGGCTGATCTCCGAAATTGGTCTTGCGCCTATGACCATGTCGGCTTCTCTATTAATTATGGGTGCTATGAGGTCTTCTATGCATTTTCCGCAGTACTGGTTGTCTGCATCTGTGTTAACGATGATATCAGCTCCCATTTTCAGAGCTTCTTTCAAACCGGTGGAAAAAGCGGCAGCAAGTCCTGAATTTGATGAATGTTTTACGACCTTAGCGTTGCATCCGGAGGCTACTGACGATGTGAGATCGGTACACCCGTCATCTATTACAAGGATTTCGACCTCTGATATCCCTTTAAATTTTACCGGAATATCCCGTATTGTCTGGGCGAGGGTCAATTCTTCGTTGAAGCACGGGATCTGAATTACAAGTTTCATATTATCTCCCTTAATAAAAAACAGGGCGGTATGACACAAAAGAGTATAGGAAAGAGTTTGTCAATGGCAAGTTTTGACATGGCCCGTATATAAAAAATATGTTGACCTTTTTATGAGTATGATGTATAAAACACCGTTCGTTACGGTTTTTATTTTATCCACAGATAGGAGGAGACAATGAAGAAGTTTTTTGCGATTTTTATTATGGTTTTCGTTGCCGCAGCAATATTCACAGCTTGTGGCAGTTCTGAAGAGAAGAAGAACACGGGCAGTGCAGTAAAGAACGAACTTGAAGGCGCTCCTGACTGGGTTCTTGGAAATGAGAACAGCTCAAAACAGATCTGCGGAGTGGGAAGTGCTGCAGGAACGAGAAATGCATCTCTTGCAAGGACAGCTGCAATGGGCAGAGGCAGAACAGAAATAGCCAGAACTCTTCAGGTTCAGGTAAAATCAATGCTTAAGGACTATCAGTCAACAACGACTGGCGGAGAAGCTTTCGGTCAGGCTGCAAACGATGAGCAGCACATTGAAGATGTTTCAAAGCAGATCACAGACACAACCCTCACAGGTTCAGAACTTAGAAAGACATGGATATCAAATCCGGGAACTCTCTATGTTCTTATGTGCATCGACCTCCAGAAGTTCAAAGATGCTCTTAACAACATGACACAGCTTAACGAGCAGGTAAGAGCAGCTGTTGTTGAAAGAGCTGACAAGGCTTTTGAAGCACTTGACAAGGAAACAGCAAAATAGTTCCATAACAGATCTTATCTTTCATGGAGGGCGGTTTTTCCGCCCTCTTTTCATTTTGACAAATTAATTTTGTATTATATAATTATTTGGTGTTGTTTATATATCGGGGAAAAAAATGAAAATCTCAGCTTCTCTAATTGTACTGTTTCTGCTGTTTTCCTTACTTTCTTCCTGCATTCAGGAAGATGCAGACCAGTGTGTGAACGCTCTTGACTGCTTCAACGGATTCGTCTGCGTGGACGGGATGTGCGTCGACCCTAACGCCGGAACCGGAGATAAAGATAGTGTGCAGAGCGACAGCGACAGTGCTGTAACTCCTGACAGTGATGCAGATCAGACCGTATCTGACGGTCAGACTAACGATCAGGACGATACAGTGGCCGATACAGACGGAGTTCAGACAGACCCTGATCAGATCGCTGCTGATGATGAGGTGGATGAAGTTCCCGATCCTGACACTGTTGTCGATTGTGAACCGGGATACCATCTTGAGGCGGAAGGTGATGATGAGAACGGTGACGGACAGAGAGGCTGTGTCAAGAATGTGACCTGCATAAAGGAGCCCTGTAACGGCGGTGTATGCACAGAGCTTGAATATACAGTATCATGTAAATGCACGACAGGATATGCAGGAAGATGGTGCACAGACTGTGATACGAACTATCTTAAAAGTACTGTTGACAGTAAATGCAAACCTGATTGCACAATAGGCACTTACAACTGCACGGGGACAAAGGAATGCAAAGTCGATCCGGCTAAGAATGAGGCAGGATGCGGTTGCAAGGAATTCTTCCTCGGGACCGACTGCACTCTCTGTGATGCGGCTCATTTCTGCAGCAGTCACGGGTCGTGTTCCGCTGCGACAGGTTCAGCAGTCTGCACCTGCGATGCAGCATGGTCCGGAAATGCCAACTGTTCAGCAT
>JAKLDO010000140.1 GCA_022703485.1 bacterium | reverse complement strand
CAGGAATAACGGAAATAGCGCCTGATTATCTCCTGTTTTGAAGCCTCTGCACAGGCCGCATCGTCAATTATTCCAAAACCCGCACGGTTGACACCCATATCCGTCGGTGATTTATAGATCGACGGAGCACCGGTGATCTTTTCAATGATCCTTCTTACAAGCGGGAATGCATCGACATCTCGGTTGTAATTGACAGAATATTCCTTGTGGGCTTCGACATGGAAATGGTCGATCAGGTTGACATCTTTGAGCTCGCAAGTCGCAGATTCATACGCCACATTCACAAGATGTTTGAGCGGAAGGTTCCATATCGGGAAAGTCTCGAATTTGGCATATCCGGCGTTCACTCCGCGGATGTTTTCATGGTAAAGCTGGCTCAGGCATGTCGCAAGCTTTCCGCTTCCCGGACCGGGCCCCGTGACGACAACTATCGGCTTTTCAGTCTCGATATAAGGATTTTTCCCGTAACCTTCCGGGCTTACGATCGTATCGACATCGGTCGGATATCCTTTTGTGAAGCTGTGCGTATAGACCTTTATACCTCTTCTTTCAAGCTTGTTCTTGAATGATTCTGCACTCGGCTGACCTTCAAAACGGGTTATTACGACAGCTCTCACAGTAAGTCCCCAGAAGTTGAAATCATCAATGGTCCTCATCGTATCGGCATCATAAGTGATACCGAAATCGGCGCGCATCTTCTTCTTTTCAATATCACCGGCATAAATGCACATGATTATCTCGGCATTGTCCTTGAGCTTATTGAGAAGACGCATCTTGACATTGGGATCAAAACCCGGAAGAACCCTCGCCGCATGGTAGTCGAACAGGATCTTTCCGCCAAACTCAAGATAGAGCTTGTTGTTGAACATCTTAACCCTTTTGAGGATCTCTTCGGACTGCTCTTTCAGATACTTCTCATTGTCAAAACCCGCCTTGAAAACCATTTTGAACTCCTTATATTTAAAGTGATAGTTACACCAAATTTCTGAGCTGACATTAAGTACTACTTTTCAGATTTCGTGTCAATGATAAATTCGGGTTCACCTGAGCACAAACCGGATAACAAATAAAACCGGCAGGATCAGATAAACTGCGATAACAAATTTTATTAATTGAATAAATTTTATTTTGAACAGAAGCGCCACGCTCAGAGATATCACAAATATATCTCCCAGCAGCAACGATAAATTAATAGCTACGGCATGCTTGAAGAAAAGAAGCAGCATTTCAAAATCACTCTTTGAAGAATAAACGATACCTGCCAGCAGAAAAACCGACACCGTTATAAAACCGGCATACTCAACTCCGGTTATATTGTGCCAGTCTTTCCGCGAGGCTCTTATAACCGACATCAGGATGTAGAGTTTCAAAGATACCAGTATGATCACCAGCACCCACGAAAAAGAATAATAGGACATAGCATGATCAGCCGAATATTCTTCAGGACCTATTATCATTAATATAGTCAAAAGAATACACGCTGATACAAAAGTTAAAGAAAGAACTATCCCGCCGAAGATCTTTG
Source organism: bacterium (assembly GCA_022703485.1). Taxonomy (GTDB): domain Bacteria; phylum UBP6; class UBA1177; order UBA1177; family UBA1177; genus JAKLDO01. The sequence continues at coordinate 3,710 of JAKLDO010000140.1, read as the reverse complement.
AGATGGTTACAATCCCTTTTTCATTGTAATTACCTGACACAAGATCTTTGATCACCATCCATGTGCCTGTAACGATAAATATCGCATATATCAGATTCCGGTCTCTATTATCCAGAAAAGGTTCATCTAAACCCGGACCGCTTAAGAATTGAATGAAAGTCAGGGATGTAAAAAGAAAACCTGAAACCGTCAGCGCAACCGCAAAAGCCAATCCGCAAAGTTTCAAAAAATTATATGGATCATTTTTTATGAAATTGAAAGCTTTCATACTGCTGACTATTATTCCATTCATAATATCAAACCCCCGCACTGGATGACATTCATCACTTCCCGCAAAATAACGAGTAAACCGGGATCAGGTGTATTCCGTCTATTTCTGAATACTCTTCTCCCAGATAAAAAAGATAACATTTCACCTCTTTTTCAGACTGTCTTGCAAATTCGCGGAGGCTTGCAATATCTTTGTTTGAAGGCGATTTCACCGACTTGATCTCAACTGCATGCAGAATGTTTTCAGATTCGAACACAAGATCTATTTCACGACCCGCCGAACTTTTGTAATAATAGAACTGATCTGTTTTTATAAACCCGAGCTTTCTTCTTTTTTCCAGCTCAGAGATCACAAAGTTTTCAAGAAGCTGCCCTTCACTCAGCCGCTGATTGAACGATTCTATTATTCCGTTATCGGCGAAATATGTCTTTGCCGCTTTTATGTATCTTTTTGCCGGACCGTACTGATATCCGTAAAGTTTGAAAGCAAGTTCCGACTGATACAGAATATTTAGATATTTCTTGGCTGTCGGAACGCTCAACGAAGACTCCCTTGCAAAATTGCTCACCTCAAGATGCGATCCGATCGAACGGCACACATTTGCAAAAACCGCCATCAGTCCGTCTATATTTTCTATATTTGATAACTGCATCACATCTCTTGTAAAATAGGTGTTCCTGTAATTTGTGAGCAGTTTCTTTTTCGACTCGGCACCAGTGGCTGTCACAATTTCCGGAAAAAGTCCGTAAGTTAAAGCCGCTTGAAAGTCTCTCATGCCGTTCTTTATTGTCAGAACATCAGATTCTTCTGTAAATATCGAGTGTTTCGGGTTTGAGATTTCTTCTCCCCAGCACGCAGTCGGCATTGAATAGATATTTATCCTTCCTGCAAGAGTTTCAGCCGCCGAATCAAGAAGTCCCAGAGAGCTCGATCCTGTCATTATTATGTGTGCATTCTCATTATCGATCACATACTTAACCGCTATCGTAAGTTTAGGAACCCTTTGAATTTCATCAATAATACAGCGGTTCCCGAGACTTTTGACAAAACCTTTAGGATCGCGCAAAGCCCATTCATAGAAGTCAAGATCATCCAGCGTTGCATATTTGTAATCCGGAAAACTGTTTTTCAGAAAGGTTGTTTTTCCGCTTCTTCTGGGTCCAATGATCAGAGCGCTTTTGTTTATGTCAATATCCATCCACCTGTTAAACACCTTCCACCTCCAAAATAGCTACACTTTCATTTTAGCGTGGTTAAACTGAAAGTCAACTTTCACTTTAGCGTGGTTAAACTGAAAGTCAGATGAGTGATAAATTATATCAGACTGCACCCGCAACCATTTGAATTTCTGTCAGTATCGACACTCTCTTCATCATTTAATTTATCCGAATCGGAATCATCATCTGCAATATAATCTGAATCGGAAACCGGATCGTCATCATTGCAACCGACACAAGTACCTCCGCACATTTCGGGTGTAGGAGACGGACATTCAGTATCAGTAACACATTTTGCCGGCTTTAATCTCAAAGGATAAGGATCATTTGTATTATAACCATCTGAATTACTTGAATCTTTGATATTTGCCATATTTTCAAATACATAATCTTTTGCTGTTCCGATTTTGGGCTTAACCTTATATCTTATAAAAACTGTATCTGTGCATGACCAGTCGCTTTCGTCACAACTCACCATTTTTGAGCTTACTTTATAACCTGTTCCTGAAAGTGGAAAAACATTGTCGGCTTTATCAGGAATTAATTTCCAGTCATCATAAACATCCATCTCGGCAACATAGTGAGTTGCCATTTCTGTGGTTCCGGGAACATATTCGAGCTGTGGATCAAGTTCGTCTGTCACAACAACATCTTCAGCATCCTCATTTCCCCAGTTTTGAACTTTGATAAAATAATAAAACTCCCTTGCGCTGGTTACAGTTTCGCAGTAATAATACGGTTCTTTGCCATCGTCATTTGAAGGACACGCACAGAAATGTTTTTCACGGTCATACGGAAAATTGAACTTCGATTTTGTCGTATCACTTGCTTCAGGAGGAATATTAAAGTCAGTTCCCATAAATTTGTTGTCAGTTGAAACAACGATAAAATTGGTAAATATCTCATCCTGATTCGCAGAAAATTCTATTTTCATTTCTGTGTCACCTTTTTTAAGCTGTTCCTGAAGATTCTCGTTTGATTCAGAATCAAGGATAAACGAATCTACATCAATCCCGAAATTGATACCTTTACCGTCAACACCGGAAACACATTGAATTTTATCAGATTCCGCAGTGTCTGGACTCCAGTTAGCAACAGATGATACCGAATTAAACACCTCGACGAAAGTTCCCATGATAGGATTGCAGATATTATTAAGTCTGAATTTACTCGCAGATCCTTGACCCTGAAGAAGAATCCCTTCAGGAGGAAGATTGCTGTCACTGAGCTTCGAATCACCTTCAGCGATCATTGTTGTAATATAGACGACAGGCCATTCAGGCAACTTAAATCCGTTTACTTCAGCAACAGATTTATCACCATGAACAAAAGAAAGTCCGTTATATAAATATACCCTTTTCGGTCTTATATTCTTCGAACGGTACACAAGAAACACAGCCCACGAACTCACCATTGTGGTTCTGCAGCGGTAAAAGTCATGCTCTGTGCAATCCAGATCGCTGAATGTATAGTCACCGTAATAAACCTTCTCTTCCGATTTTTCAGCTTTTGCATTTTCCTCGTATATTTTGACAAAAAAATCAGTAATATCAGTTCGATAAGTGAAATACCCGAGTTCCTGATCTGAAAGAACCTGTCCAGATTCCGTTTCTGAGCAGCCAGTTATCACATCACTGGTGAACTTCAGACTCTCAAATTCAAATGAGTTTTCATCAGTCAGCAGTTTTCCGGTTGCTCCAGCTGTTATAACTTGTTCATAACTCACCGGATTCTCTGAACTTTGAGTGAATTTCAGCTTGACGCTGTTATCTGTGGGTTCATCAAGTTTTTCAGGATCAACAGCACCCATCCAGATAAGATACGCCTTATCAATTATTGCATCTTCAGGAATGTGGAAATCTGTCAAAGTAAACACACTTTCGCTTAAACAAGTGTCTCCCTGCGGATTTTCAGGATCATCGTCAAGCAATACAATCTGATCGTCAATATTCGAGTTGAACATTACAAAAAAGTCCTGTCCGCCATCCTGCCAGGTTTCAACAGGCTCTCCGCCAATCATTTTCCCGATAATCTCAGCACTGACAGTTGAAAACAAGGTCATGCAGATAAGAATTGAACACATCTGTTTAAATTTCATAAAAACCTCATAAAAATCTGTTCAATGTGGTGAAAATGAATTGACATAGCTATTTCTTTGCAGATTTTTCCCAGTATTCCCAGTCAGATTTGGTCATGTCTTTTACAACGCTTGCAATCGCTCC